>JAKSQE010000045.1 GCA_024404295.1 Oscillibacter sp. | reverse complement strand
AATATCATTATGTCTACTTTAATGCCGTTACAAAAAGTTACAAAGCCGTAACAGCTTACGCCTTTTTCATGCGGGCAAGAAATTCCTCCCGCTGACCTGCAATATAGTCCTCATAGGTACCCATTTTGTCAATTAACTTACCGTCCACGAACTCCATAATGCGGTCTGCAATGGTCTGGACGAACTCATGGTCGTGGCTGGAAAACAGCACCACACCCTTGAAGTCGATCAAGCCATTATTGACAGCGGTGATGGACTCCAGATCCAGGTGGTTGGTGGGCTGATCCAGCACCAGCACATTGGACCCGAACAGCATCATGCGAGACAGCATACAACGCACCTTTTCGCCACCGGAGAGTACTTTGACCGGCTTGAACACATCATCACCGGAGAACAGCATGCGGCCAAGGAAAGAACGTTTGAAGGACTCCGTTCCCTCTTCTGCATTGTCTGCGGTGTACTGGCCCAGCCACTCCACCAAATTCAGGTTGCAGTCATTGAAGAACTCAGAGTTATCCAGCGGGAAATAGCTGGTGGTGATGGTGGTGCCCCACTTATAGCTTCCCTCGTCCGGCTCCATCTCGCCCATAATGATCTTAAACAAAGTGGTCTTTGCAATCTCATCTTCGCCGACAAAAGCAACTTTTTCGCCTTTGTTAATACGGAAGCTGACACCATCCAGAACCTTGCGGCCATCCACCGTTTTTGACAGGTTCTCTACCGTCAAAATTTCTTTTCCGCACTCGCGATCCATCTTGAAGCCCACAAATGGATAGCGGCGGGATGATGCCGGCATCTCCTCCACAGTCAGCTTGTCCAGCAATTTGCGGCGTGCCGTTGCCTGCTTAGACTTGGACTTATTGGCAGAGAAACGAGAAATAAATTCCTGCAACTCCTTAATTTTTTCCTCGTTTTTACGGTTCTGATCCCGCATCATCTTTTGCACCATCTGGCTCGATTCATACCAGAATTCGTAGTTACCGACATACATCTTGATCTGACCGTAGTCCACATCCACGATGTTGGTGCAAACGGTGTTCAAGAAGTGACGGTCATGGCTGACCACCAGAATCAGGCTCTCGCAGTCCATCAGGAAGTCCTCCAACCATTCGATAGCCTGAATATCCAGATGGTTCGTGGGCTCGTCCAGCAGGATGATATCCGGCTTGCCGTACAGCGCCTGTGCCAACAGGACTTTCACTTTCTCTTTGGCAGTCAGAGAGGACATTTCGCTATACAGAATATCGTTGGACAGACCCAAGCCCTGAATCAGGCGACTGACATCAGACTCCGCTTCCCATCCGTTCAGTTCAGCAAATTCTGCTTCCAGTTCGCTGGCTCTTACACCATCTTCATCGGTAAAGTCTTCTTTCTCGTAAAGGGCATCCTTTTCCTTCATGATATCATAAAGGTGCTGATTGCCCATGATGACGGTGTCCAGCACGGTATAAGCATCATACTGGAAGTGATCCTGCTTCAGAATGGACATTCGTTCTTCTTTCGGGATAATGACCTCGCCTGTGGTCGGCTCCAGATCGCCGGAAAGAATCCGCAGGAAAGTGGACTTACCGGCACCGTTGGCGCCGATGATACCGTAGCAGTTACCGGGGACAAATTTCAAATCAACATGCTTAAACAAGGTCTGGCCGCTGAAGTTCATGCTGACGTCATTGACTGTGATCATTCGTATCGTTCCTTTTCCATTTATTCCATACACAACACAGGCGCGGCGTTAAAACGCCGCGTCTGCCGTGTTCGTAATGATATGATTTACAGGTATGCTCTGTGGAAGACCTTTTTACCCTTCTTGATCACCACACCATCGCCGGAGAACATCTCCTGCACAAAGGTCACGTCGATGGCGGCAACCTTCTGGTCATTGACTGCCACACCGCCCTGCTGGATCAAACGGCGAGCCTCACCATTAGACGGACACAGGCCGCAGGCCACCAACAGGTCAATGGCACCGATCTTGCCATCAGTAAACTTCTCAGTGGGAAGCTGGGTAGAGGGCATATTGGCAGTATTGCCAGCACCGGCAAACAGGCCGCGGGCAGTCTCCTGCGCCTTATTAGCCTCTTCCTCGCCGTGGACCAGCTTGGTCAACTCGTAAGCCAGAATCTCCTTGGCGGTATTCAGCTGTGCACCTTCCCAGGAGTCCATCTCGTCGATCTGCTCCAAGGGCAGGAAAGTCAGCATACGGATGCACTTCAAGACATCGGCATCCTCGATGTTGCGCCAATACTGGTAGAAATCGTAAGGAGAAGTCTTTTCAGGATCCAGCCACACAGCACCCTTGGCAGTTTTACCCATCTTCTTACCCTCGGAGGTCAGCAGCAGGGTAATGGTCATGGCATGGGCATCCTTGCCCAGTTTGCGGCGGATCAGCTCCGTACCGCCCAGCATATTGCTCCACTGGTCGTTTCCGCCGAACTGCATATTGCAGCCATAGTGCTGGAACAGATAGTAAAAGTCATAGGACTGCATGGGCATATAGTTGAACTCCAGGAAGCTTAAGCCCTTCTCCATACGCTGCTTGAAGCACTCAGCGCGCAGCATATTGTTCACGGAGAAGCAGGCGCCGATATCACGAATGAAGTCCACATAGTTCAGATTCAGCAGCCAGTCAGCATTGTTGACCATCTGTGCCTTGCCCTCACCGAAGTCGATAAAACGCTCCATCTGTTTCTTGAAACAGTCACAGTTATGCTGAATGGTCTCGCGAGTCATCATGGAACGCATATCGCTGCGGCCCGAGGGATCGCCGATCATAGCAGTACCGCCGCCGATCAGGGCAATCGGCTTATTGCCGGCCATCTGCAGGCGCTTCATCAGGCACAATGCCATGAAATGGCCCACATGCAAAGAATCCGCAGTGGGGTCAAATCCGATATAGAATGTCGCTTTTCCGTTGTTGATCAGTTCTTTGATCTCATTTTCATCAGTCACCTGTGCAATCAAGCCACGGGCAACCAGCTCGTCATAGCAGGTCATGGTTTCTTTCCTCCAAATATCTTCTTTTCGGACAGTTTCGGCATAAAAAAGCCTCTGTCCCTTCGGACAGAGGGCGAATTTCTCGCGGTACCACCTCTGGTTCGCTGTTTTCTCGCAAAAACAGCCTCAGGTCGTGTTATAGAACGACAGCGCAATAACGGGCGCACCCGAACACACCTACTGCGCTTTTCTTATAAGCGGTTCAGGTGCCAGCTCCACGGTGTATTCCCCAGACTACCTCTCCCCTTTTCACCATTCAGGGGCTCTCTGCGCAGGTTATATCCAAGTACTCTTCCGCATCAACACTCTATCTGTAATATATCTACAAGGTTTCAAAAAGTCAAGTATCTCTTTATAAAAAGCACAAACGAACCCTTGATTTGGGCAAAATGTGAATTGAATTTCTTTCTTTTCTTTTCGTATAATGAGATTACTCTTAATCTGTCATGCAAAATGTATCATAACAGATCATTGTAATATGTCACCTGCGCGCAAAACTCAATCAACTTGATAGAAAGGTATGATCATCATGTTTCAAGTCACTTCCACGCCCAATGCTCCCTCCGCCATTGGCCCCTATTCTCAGGCCATTTTTGCCAATGGTTTTCTGTTTGCCTCCGGTCAAATTGCGCTGATGCCCGGCACCGGTGAAGTTGTCGGCACTACGATCGAAGAGCAGGCAGAACGCAGTTGCTTAAACGTCAAGGCAATTCTGGAGGCAAATGGTCTCTCCTTTGAAAACGTTGTAAAGACCACTTGTTTTCTGACTGATATGGCGGATTTTGCCGCTTTTAATGCTGTGTATGGTAATTACTTTGTAAGTAAGCCCGCCCGTTCCTGCGTGGCAGTCAAGGATCTGCCCAAGGGCGTTTTGTGCGAAATTGAGTTCATCGCCGCCCTGTAACTTATCCGTACAAGTACGTTTTTTTCCATTCAATCTGTTTGTTTTCCATAATAAACCAACACAGGTGTCCAGTGCGGACACCTGTGTTATTTTTATAAGGTTTTACGATATTTTTCCGCCTGGTCTAACAATTCTCCTGCACTCACCATCAACGCTTCTGTTACTTGATTTCCGCCAGTAATGCGGGCCAGTTCCGCTTTGCGAGCTTCTCGATCCAAGCAAACTACTTGCGTATAAGTACGTCCACCTCGCTCGCCCTTTTCCACGGAAAAGTGCGTGTCTGCCATAGCAGCCAACTGTGGCAAATGCGTCACGCACAAAACCTGCTTATGATGGGCCACCTGCGCCAATTTTTCGGCAACTTTCTGTGCAGCTCTGCCGGAAACGCCAGTATCCACTTCGTCAAACACCAACGTGGCAATAGACTCCTGCTCTGCTAACACATTTTTCAAAGCCAACATAATGCGAGCCAATTCGCCACCGGAGGCGATTTTCGCAATGGGGCGCAGATCCTCACCGGCGTTAGCGGACATCAGGAATCGAATGGCATCACAGCCATCCATAGCGGGTTCCTTTTCTGCAAAGTCAATGGAAAAGCGCACTTTCAGCATATCCAGATCCTGCAATTCCTTCTGAATCCGCTCTTCCAGGATATTTGCAGCTTTTTTGCGAACATTTGTCAACACTTTGCCCGCATCCATAACTGCCGCTTCCGCCTTTTTTAACTTGCTTTGCAGCAAAATCAACGTATCGTCTGCCGTTTCGATGGCATCCAACTCTGCACGACACTTTTCCAAGTACGTCAGCATTTCCTCAACAGTTGCACCATACTTCTTTTTCAAGCGGTACAGTTGATCTGTGCGGCTCTCTACTGCATCCAGTTCTGTCGGAGAAAAATCGAATTCAGCCCGCTTATCCCGAATCGTTTCAGCCAAGTCAAACGCTTCGCTTCGCAAAGCCCCAAGACGTTGATACAGTTCTGCCAGATCTTCACTCAATGTACGAATTCCTGCCAATGCACTCTCAGCATCGCCGATGGCAGAAACAGCACCGGCAGAATCATCGTCTCCATTGAGGCAAAAATCCGCTCCGGACAACGCAGAAATGTACTTTTCTCCGTTCCGCAGCAGATTGCGTCGCTGCTCCAATTCTTCCTCTTCGCCAACCACTAATTCCGCACGTTCCAATTCATCGATTTGAAAACGTAAGCTGTCTATACGGCGAGCCTTCTCGGTCTCGTCCATACGAAGTGCGTGTATCTGATTTTTTAATTCTGCCATGTTGGAATAAGCCGCCTGATATTGGGCCAATTCCGTCTCGGTACGACCAAAGCGGTCCAGATACGTTCCGTGCTGTTCCTCATCCAGCAGCTGTTGACCATCATGCTGACCGTGAATATTCAATAGCTCTGCGCCTATCGTCCGCAGTTGAGCTACAGTCAGCGGTCTGCCATTGGCACGGCAGTTATTCTTTCCGTCTGCCGTGATCTCTCGCTGCAGCACTAAGTTGCCGTCCTCATCAGGCGATACACCATGTTCGGCAAAAGCGGAAAGGTCATTCGGCACCTGGGAAAACAAAGCACTGACAAAAGCTTTGTTTGCTCCGGTGCGGATCAATTCGCGGGACGTTCGGCCGCCTAATACCGCGCCCATGGCATCAATCACAATGGACTTACCTGCGCCGGTTTCACCGGTCAGCGCATTGAACCCCGGTCGAAATGTAATATCCGCAGATTCGATCACCGCTATATTTTCGATATGCAGAACTTCAAGCATGGCTACCTCTCCTCAGAGAACGAATTATCATCTATTAGATCATCTCGTGAATGTCATGGCACATCAGCTCTGCCGAAGCCGTATCCTTCATGACAATCAGCACCGTGTTTTCTCCGGCTAACGTACCGATTACACCGTTCACTCCCATTTGGTCTAAAGCCTCACAGGCGCCACCGGCAAGGCCGGAAAGTGTTTTTACCACCACAATGTTCTGCGCGGAATTCACACTTATAATGCTCTCTTTGAAAATCGTGCGCAATTTATCCGCCATATTCAGGCGAGAGCGTGTGTTGGAAACCGCATATTTATAAACACCTTGGCCAGCAGGCTCCTTAATCAGGTGAAGTTCCTTGATATCCCTTGAAATCGTGGCCTGTGTGCTGACGATTCCACGTTCCTGCAAGCGCTCAAGCATCTGCTCCTGCGTCTCAATATTTTCCTGGGAAATAATTTCTAAAATCATAGCCTGTCGGTTATTTTTCATCATTTAATCCTCCCGGCAACATTTTTTGTGCGAATACTTCGCAAAAGCTCTTTTCAGTCAAGCGAACGAGCCGCGTAACATGTTTGCTGCGTCGTACCTGCACGCAATCATCTCCACGCAGTGGGAATGCACGGCTCTCATCGACAAAAAGATACACAGGTTTTCTTCCGTTTCGCTCTAACTCCACGCTCAAGGTATGCTCCGGAGACAGCACATAAGAAGAAAAGCGCATATTATGCGTACATATAGGACATACGACCATAGTCTGTGCCTCCGGTTCCACCACCGGGCCACCAGCCGACAGGGAATATGCCGTTGAGCCCGTGGGCGTGGACACGATTACACCATCACCGGCGATATCAGCCAAATGACGCCCGTCCGAAGAGATTTTCAAATGGATCACGTGGGAAATAGGGCCTTCCCGAATCACTGCGTCATTCAAGCCAACATTGTTGTAAATCTGTTTTCCGTCCCGATAAACCGAAACGTCTAACATCATGCGTTCTTCCGTTTCAAAATCCCAGTTTTTCAGTTTTTTCAATACATCGATTTCACTGGCCTCTAATTCAGCAACAAATCCCAGGCCACCCATATTGATACCAAGCATGGGGATTCGGTTCAGCGCTGTCATCTTAGCGAGATGAAGGATCGTGCCATCGCCGCCGAACGTGATCATCAAATCTGCAGATTTCAGTTCCGGCACCAGCGGGCGAACTTGATAATTGGCAAATGCGCCTTCTTTTGGATCACGGAACGGCGAACATACCACCGTTTCAAATCCCATCTCCCGCAAAATCTGGTCAGCCACCTTCGTGGTTTTCATCCCACGGTCACGATCCGGATTCGGACAAAGTATTATTTTTTTACTCATACTTTCGTCCCCTCTCCGTGCTCTTTTAGCGTCTGATGCGATTCTGCCACCAGTGCTTCTAAGTGATATTCCTTTTCCACCCAAGCGCCTTTCTCCAAATAGCCGAGGTATTCAATATTTCCCTCTGGCCCGCGGATGGGAGAATACGTCAGTCCAAGGACTGTAAAGCCGGACTCCTTTGCATGCTCAAAGAAGTGTTCCAAGACTTCCAGATGGACTGCCGGATCACGAACAACTCCTTTTTTACCCACTTTTTCTTTTCCTGCCTCAAATTGTGGTTTCACCAGACAGGCGACATGTCCGCCGTCCTTCAGCACCGTATGGACCGCAGGTAAAATCAATTTCAAAGAAATAAAGCTGACATCAATCGATGCAAAATCCAGTTCATCCGGAATTTGCTCATGGTTCAAATAACGCGCATTCGTACGCTCCATACAAACAACACGGGGATCCTCACGCAGCTTCCAGGCAAGCTGTCCGTATCCAACGTCAACGGAGTAAACTTTCGCCGCACCGTTTTGCAGCATGCAGTCCGTAAAACCGCCGGTGGAAGCACCAATATCTCCGCAGATCGCACCCTGTAAATCCACCGGAAACTCAGCCATCGCCTTTTCCAGTTTTAAGCCACCGCGGCTTACATATTTCAGGGCGTTCCCACGCACCTCAATTGCTGCGTCATTCGGTACCGCCGTTCCGGGTTTATCCACCCTCTGACCATTGACGAACACCAAACCGCTCATAATGGTGGCCTGTGCTTTTTGTCGTGTTTCCTGCAGTCCCTGTTCCACAAGGAGCACGTCTAATCTTGTTTTTTGACTCATGCTCTCGCCTCCTCAACCGCAGCAACAATCCCATCTGCATCCAAACCAAACCGATGTTCCAGCTCCGAAACCTTTCCCTCCGGCGCATAGGTAACACCGAGATTCTTCAAAATCACCTGCTTCGGGCACCGTCCGCTCTCCGCCAGCAACGCGGTTATCTGCTGACCGACACAGCCAGCTTCAAAGCAGTCTTCCAACACCAACATTGTATGAACATCTTCCATCGCAGAGATCAGCTCTCTCTTTGGCAAAGGTGCGATCTCGTTCAACTTCCAAACGGATACCGAGATTCCCTTAGACTCCAGTTTAGCTGCTGCCTCCAACGCCTGATTGATTAGGATTCCATAGGAACTGAGAGCAACATCTGTTCCCTCTCTCAGGCAAACTATGGGCAAATGCGCGGGATCTTCCAAAAACTGTTCCTCACCACCCCGCGGACAACGGATGGCGGTCGGACCACTGAGGTCAAACAATGCCTTATGCAGCATACTTCTCAATTCTGCAAAGTTTGACGGGCAAAGCACAGTAAATCCGGGTATCCCCGTTAAAAACTGACTGTCAAAGCAGCCGTGGTGCGTTTCACCATCAGCACCTACGAGGCCTGCACGGTCAACACCCAAAACCACATGAAGCTTTTGCAGGGACACATCATGAATCAGCATATCGTATGAGCGCTGCAAAAACGTAGAATATACCGCAAACACAGGAATCAGCCCCTGCTTTGCCATACCCGCAGCCATTGACACACCATGTCCCTCTGCAATTGCCACATCAAAAAATCGGTTTGGATAAGCCTTTGCAAAGGATGTTAAGCCTGTTCCACTCTCCATTGCGGCAGTAATTGCACAGACGCGTTCATCTTTCGCCGCACATTCAACTAATGCTTTTCCAAAAACGCCGGAGAATGTCTCCCCACCTGCGGATTTCGCCGATCCTGTCAGTGGGTCAAAGGGGCCAATGCCGTGAAAGCGGCCCGGATCCTGCTCTGCAAAGGAATATCCCTTGCCCTTTTTGGTGTGAACATGAACCACCACCGGGCCATTTGATTCCTTAGCCCACTGCAAAATCTGACATAAGGCATGAACATCGTGACCGTCCACAGGGCCTAAATATGTGAAGCCTATATCCTCAAACAGTGAGCTGTTAGAAAGCAATACCTTTTTCAGGGAACTCTTTACCTTATGATTAAAGCGGTAAATACTACTTTTCATCGGATACTCACCGAAGAGACTGCGATACCACTTTTTGAAGTGATAATAAGCAGGTTTGGTTCTTAATTTCGAAAGGTGAGACGTCAGGGCACCGACGTTGGGATTGATCGACATTCCGTTATCATTGAGGATCACGATCAACGGTTCGTGAGATCCACCGGCATTATTTAAGCCCTCGAATGCCAAGCCTCCGGTCAGCGCTCCATCACCGATCA
>JAKSQE010000044.1 GCA_024404295.1 Oscillibacter sp. | reverse complement strand
CTCCTTGACGACAACAGCGCCCAGGTCAGCAGCGGGAGTGTTCTTCAGGGAGCCACCGAAAGAACCGACAGCGGTACGGCAGCAATTGACAACATATAAATCTTTCATGTTTGTCCTCCATTTATGTTTAATTTACGACGGTCTCACGCCGTCAAGATTACAAAATGTACCAACGTGGGAGATTGCGTACTTTTCAATTGCAAATCCGGCAATCATCCGCGTTTTTACAAATATCATTATAAGAGCATTTTCCCTCTGCGTCAATGGAAAACTCTTGTTGTTTTATATTTTGTTAAATTTATCACAATTCGCATTTCCTTTTGTCGGATATGACAGCATCTGCTTCCTCCGACCGTTCTTTTATTTCTGTTTTTCTCGCTGCAACTCTGCGCAGAATTTTGCCACATCTATCTTTTCATATGGTTCAGTCGTCTGAATCTCACAGTTTTCCGCCGCAGATTGCAGCAGAAAATCAAAGTATTCCCCCTCCAGATTTACCGTATCATTTGGCAGACACCGCAAAATAGAGAATCCCTCCTGTGACTCCAGAATTCCGGAATACTGTCCCGCTTCCATGGTCCGGGCAGCGTCCATCAGGCATTGCTCCCATTCGGCATTTTTTAAGCTTCTTGGGCCAATGGTATCATCACCGGATGCTGCCAACTCCAAAAACATTTCCGCCTGATTTTCCGCATTGTTGAATCGGGCAAATAATTCTTCCGCCTTTTGCTTAGCTGCAGCTCGGTCACCTTTATCCGCAATCAAAATTCGGTCAATTTCCACGACTCCCTGCTCCCGAGCGAAATGTTCCAATTCTCCTTCCACCGGTGCCAGCAAACTGCCCGGCGTCCTATACAAGTCATACAGTTTTCCATAGGCCCGGCCAATTTCCTCCAGTTCCCTTGCTTGTTCCTGCGTCAGAAACATGTCGCTCCATTGGGTCGTTATGTTCTCTTCCGCTTCCGGTACACAATGGTAAATCTGCGCCCATTCCTCCACCACTGCAAAAAGAGCGGCGTCTGCTAAAGCCTGCTCTTTTGCATATTTCGCCAGTGTTCCTCCGCTTTCCAGCGGAGCATCCCAGTCCAGCGTCAAATTTGCACTGTTATACTGTTCCTGCAGTTGTATACAATCCCTCGCCAACCAGTACAGATAACGCCACGCAGGCTGCTCCTGCCCATCCACACAAAGAAGTACCGCGTCCAATTCGATCCCCGCCGCCTTGCTCAACGGTGATTCCTCCTCTGTTTCCAGGTTCTTACCACAGCCGCTTAACAGCAGCAGCACCAAAATTGTTCCGCAAATGAACCAACGTTTCATGAAGACTCCTCCCAAACAGGTTGTCCTTTCATTTTTATGCGCCTCAAGTCAAGGTTATGAAAAAATCCACCGCAGGAAAACCTGCGGTGGATAAAGAGGACTACTCCGTTTCTTCTTTGATCTCGTCTGTAGCCAGTTTCAAGTCTTCGACCAGTGTCAGCGCTGTTTCCAGCACATCTTCACCGGGTTTCAGTTTCAGAGCCAGCATCGGCGTTTCTCCGGCAGAGAGGGTCAAACGGAACTTGTACTTTGACATTCCGCAAACTTTGACCAGTGCTTCTGGGCGGAATACCGCCAATTGAAAGCGAAGGGTATCCTTTTTCTGCGTAATGTCGCAAATGCCGCCCCGAGCTGCCGCCGCACGAAGCAACGCCACGTCCAGCAATGCCAATACGGACTTCGGTGCATCACCGTAGCGGTCCAGTATTTCGTCCATGATCTCCGCTGCATCCTCATCCGTGCGAATCGCAGCGATCCGGCGATACAGATCCATTCTCTGCTCCGCAGAGGAAACATAGCGTTCGGGAATATTGGCATTGACGGTCAGGTCGGCAGAGCATTCTGTGGCGATCTGCTTTTCCTGCCCCTGCTCTTCCAAAACCGCCTCTTCCAAGAGTTTCAAGTACAGATCATAGCCCACAGTCATCAGGTAACCGCTTTGTTCCGGACCCAGCAGGTTGCCGGCGCCACGAATCTCCAAATCTCGCATCGCGATTTTGAATCCGGAGCCGAACTCTACATACTCCCGAATGGCAGTCAAACGTTTCGCTGCCGTCTCCTGCAAAATTTTGCCCTTGCGGTAAGTCAGATAGGCATAGGCACGGCGGGAGCTGCGGCCGATACGTCCGCGAATTTGGTGCAGCTGTGCAAGGCCCATATGGTCGGCATCTTCAATAATGATCGTATTGACGTTGGGAATGTCGATACCCGTCTCAATAATGGTAGTGCAGACCAGCACATCCGCCTCGCCATCCACCATAGCCTGCATGACAGAGGAAAGCTGCTGCTCGTTCATTTTGCCATGCCCCACCAGAACACGCACTTCCTCGCCCAGCATCTTCTGAATGCGGGCAGCGGTGATGTCAATGGATTCCACGCGGTTATGCAGGTAATACACCTGGCCGCCACGGGACAGTTCCTTGCGCATGGCATCCTCAATGATGGCCCAGTCGTGTTCCAGCACATAGGTCTGTACCGGCTGACGGTCGGCAGGGGGTTCTTCAATGGTGGACATATCCCGCAGGCCGGAGAGTGCCATGTTCAGCGTTCTGGGTATCGGGGTCGCCGACAGGGTCAGCACATCCACCTGACGGCTCATCTCTTTCAGGCGTTCCTTATGCGTCACGCCGAAGCGCTGCTCCTCGTCAATAACAAGCAGCCCCAGATCCTTAAACTCCATGCTCTTTTGCAGCAGTTTATGGGTGCCGATCAGCAGATCCAGACCGCCTGTTTTGGCTGCTTCCAGAATGCGTTTGGATTCCTTCGCCGTGGTAAAACGAGACAGCGTTTCCACCTTTACAGGAAAGTCCTTGAAACGGCTCATGGCGGTAGCATAATGTTGACGAGCCAGTACCGTAGTCGGCACCAGAATGGCGGCCTGCTTGCCATCCAAAATGCACTTCATCACCGCACGCAGCGCCACTTCTGTCTTACCATAGCCCACATCGCCGCAGAGCAGGCGATCCATGGGACGCGGCTTTTCCATATCTTTTTTGATTTCCTGAATGGCACGAAGCTGGTCGTCCGTTTCCGCATAGGGGAATGCGTCCTCAAACTCCATCTGCCACGGAGAATCCGGAGAAAAGGCAAAGCCGGGGCGGCGCTGACGCTCAGCATACAGCTTTGTCAGACCTGCTGCTAAGTCCTTAGCGGCTTTTTTGGCACGGGTCTTTTGCTTGGCCCATTCCGTGCCGCCCAGTTTATTCAATCGGGTGCGTTCCTGCTCTTCTCCGCCGCCGATATACTTGGACACAACGTCCAACTGGGTGGCGGGGACATACAGGCAGTCACCGCCTGCGTAGTCGATTTTGATGTAATCCTTCTCCACACCGTCCACGGGCATCTTCTGGATCCCTGCAAAGCGGCCGATACCGTGGTGGACATGCACCACCAAGTCGCCTACCGAAAGATCGGTGTAGGACTGGATTTTTTGACGATTGGAGGCCTTTCCGATCTTCATTCGCCGTGCGGAAGGTGCTGTGAGTTGTCCCTCCGTCAAAACCGCCAGTTTCAAGGACGGCCATTCGCTGCCTGCCGACAGTGCCCCTAATGTCAAACGCACCTCGCCGGGGTGTGGCATACCGGTCTGCTTTAAGTCCAGGGTAGCAGGAATGCCTCGTTCTTCCAGTAATCGGTGCAGGTTCTGGGCTCGGGTCTCACTACCGGTCAGTACCAGCACAGCACTCCCGTTGGCACGGTACTGCTCCAGATCCGAAACTGCTGTTTCCAGACTGCCTCCGTAAGAGGATAGCTGACGAGCATCCATGGCCAGCAGGCCGCGGGGTTTCAAAGGATGACGGGACGTGGGCAGGGACTCCATCATGATAACCGGGTAGTCCTCTAATGCGGCGTATAGTTCCTCCGCCGTCAGCATAAAGCGTGCCCACTCGCCGGCTAAAACCTGCTCTTCCAGCAGCATCTCCACGTCCTGCTTGTGGGTTAGCAGCGTTGCCTTCACCCGTTCATCTACACGTCCGCTTTCACACAAAAACACCACTGCTTCATCCGGCAGGTACTGGATACCGGCAGTCATTTCTTCATAGACCGCGCCCAAATAACGATCCATACCACCGGGAATCGAACCGTTTTTTAATCGTTCCGCATCGCTCCGAAGTGTCTGGGTGATGGTGTCCGTGTTTTGCTTTTTTGCCAATTTCTCGGCTAAAGCCGTCAATTTAGCACTTAAACCTTCCAATCCACCCCGAGTCGCAGCGGGCAACACCGCAGCCGCAGGCAACAGCAGAACAGACTTCACATTGCCGGTGCGGCGCTGGGTGGTCGGGTCAAAAACACCCATAGAATCAATTTCATCGTCAAAGAATTCGCAGCGCACCGGTTGCTCCATCAGCGGCGAAAAAACATCTAAAATACCGCCTCGAAGTGCAAACTGACCGACGCCTTCCACCTGCTCGCAGCGGGTATATCCGGCTCGGACAAGGCGATCCGTCAAGGTTTTCAAGTCCTCCTGTCCGCCCAGTTCCAGCGTGATGGTCAGCTCTTTCAACAATTCCGGAGGCAATGTCCGGCCCATGAGTGCCTCAACGGTCGTCACCAGATAACGAACTTCTCCAACAGCCAACGCATATAGCGATGCCAGCCGACGCTGTTCCCACTGGTGTGAAGAGATCGCTCCCGGTCGAAATTGCCACTCTCGGGGCAACAGGAGGGTCGGCTTCGCCCCGGTCAAACTCTCCAGATCGCCGCAAAGCTGCTGAGCCTCCCGTTCATCGCTGCAGACAAATACCGCCGGGCGCTCTACAGCCATGGCGATCGCTGCACCAACGCACGCTCTCTGCACCGGCTGCAACCCACTGACTGCCGCCGGGCAACCGCCTGCCTCCACACGGTGGATCAATTCCGCTGTTTCCGGAGTGGTTTGCAGTTGTCGGAGGAATTGTTCCATGTCATTCTCCTGTAAAAATTTGGTAATTTTATGCGACACAGAGCGCACTCCGCCCGAATTGGGAGGGGTGTGCTCTTGTTCATTGAATTCTATGCAATTAGAGGGGCGAATAGCCTTAATTATAGTTGTTCATGGCTTTCTGGCAGCCACTTTCAATGATACACTCCGTAGCTTCAATGGCGCGTTCAAAGCTCTCTACCAGCACTTTCCGCTCTGCCTGAGAAGGGACTCCGATGACCCAGTCGATCATGTCGCCGCCCTCACCGGGGGCTCCGGTACCGATTTTGATACGTGGGAAATCCTGGGTGCCCAGATGGGCAATAATATTCTTAATGCCGTTGTGACCGCCGGCACTGCCGGTGGGACGCACGCGAATCTTACCCACAGGGAGAGACACATCGTCATAGATGACCAGCACACGATCGGCGGGAATTTTATAGAATTGCACCGCCTCGTGCACGGCCTCGCCGGAAAGGTTCATAAAGGTTTGCGGCTTCATAACCAGGCACTTTTGGCCTGCAATGCGCAAAATATTATGCGCAGACTTAAATTTGACTTTATTCAGTTTCACGCCCTGCTTTTCGGCCATCAGATCCACGGTCAAAAAGCCCATATTATGACGGGTATGCTCATACTTACTGCCGGGATTGCCCAGACCAACGATCAGCCAATCAACTGCACCGGACTGTTTGCCAAACATAACAATCTCCTTTGACTTGCAAAGGCGGGGAAGAATCTTCCCCGCCTTGTGTATTTATGTATAGAAAGAGGATCAGGTAAACAGCTTGGAGATGGAGATCTCCTGATAGACGCGCTCGATCGCATCGCTGAACAAGGGGGCAACGGTCAGATACTTGATCTTGTCGCTCAAACCGCTATCGATTGCAGGAATGGTATCCAGCAAAGCCACCTCAGTGATATTGCTATTGTTGATACGCTCAATGGCAGGGCCGGACAGAACGCCATGAGATGCACAGGCATAAACGTTACGGGCGCCGCCGATCTCGACGATTGCCTTCGCAGCGTTGCACAGGGAGCCTGCCGTATCGATCATATCGTCGAACAGGATGCAGTCCTTGTCCTTTACGTCACCGATAACATTCATGACCTCGCACTGGTTTGCCTTCTGGCGGCGCTTATCCACGATGGCGAGATTCATGTGCAGCTTCTGAGCAAATGCACGGGCACGAGCCACAGAACCGACGTCGGGGGAAACTACCACCATGTTCTCGTAGTTTTCGCCGAACTTTTTGGCATAGTAATCCACGAAGATAGGATTGCCCAACAGGTTGTCCACAGGGATGTCGAAGAAGCCCTGAATCTGTGCAGCATGCAGGTCCATGGTCAGCACACGGTCTGCGCCTGCGGCGGTGATCATGTTGGCAACCAGCTTTGCGGAGATGGGATCGCGGGCCTTCGCTTTACGATCCTGACGCGCATAGCCAAAATAAGGGATCACTGCAGTAATACGGCCGGCAGAAGCACGGCGCAGCGCATCGACCATCACCAGCAACTCCATCAAATTGTCATTGACGGGCTTGCAGGTGGACTGAACCACGAATACATCGCTGCCACGAACAGTCTCATACAGAGAGACAGCAACCTCACCATCGGCGAAGCGCTTTACCTCGGATTCACCCAGTTTGGTACCCATCAGCTTGCAAATATCTGCTGCCAGCTTGGGGTTGGAGTTGCCGCAGAAAATCTTGACATCTTTACCATGTGCAATCATTTTTCAAACGCCCTCTTTCCTCTATTTTATTATTGCTCTTTCTTTTTATTGTCTGTTACATGCTGGTTCGCCAAAATGGGTTCCAGCTCGGCAATGGTTTCCGGCCCGAAGATGGGCAGCCATCCCGGCACCAGCGTGGCGGCGGTAATGGCATTGGTCATCTTATCCTTCCAAATCTCCTGCAGCTCATAACCGGGTGCAGAGTAAGCAAATCCAACGCCAGCCACCTCCATGGGCACGGCAGCTCGGGGCAAAACAAACACCTCATCCGGCGTGTTCAAAAACGCCATCAGATCAGTCTGCTGCTCCGACACGGTCAGATCTGCTTCCGCAGGGAAACAGGCACGAACCTGCTGGACAAATCGCGGGGAGGAAACAACAAAAAACCGCTGTACGCCATCCGCGATCAAGCGTTCTGCAGCCCAGGACAGGGCAGGACGATTTACAATCGTTTCCAGCATCAGCGGTTTACCATCTACAGGAATTGCGGAGTCTTCCTCTAAGAAAAACACAGTGCGCAGCAACTGATTCACAGTTCATCGACTCCCCTTTCTTCCCTGATGATCCGATGATAGAACGGATCTCAGTGTAGATGGTGTTATTATAACAAGCTTTTTGTAAAATTCCAATCCCCCAAAAGAAAAATGTTTGCAGGATTTTTCCCAAATCTTCCATATTTTTTCTTTTGTTTTTGTGGGACTGCCCTAAAACCGTGTTTTTTTACATGGATTTCACGCTCTCCGTGCATTTACTCTATTCTGCCAACTTTTCAGAGTAAAAAAACTCATATTTCTGCATAATAATAGTTGAATTTGTTGACGTAATGGATTACAATAGTATCCATTCCTGCAAAAGAGGGTGTTTCGATGCTGAATATTGTTCTGGTGGAGCCGGAGATCCCGCAGAATTGCGGCAACATTGCCCGCACCTGCGCCGCAACCGGCAGCAAACTGCATTTGGTACGTCCACTGGGCTTTGACATTTCTGACCGAGCTGTCAAACGCGCCGGTCTGGATTATTGGCATCTGGTGGAAGTCACCGATTATGAAAATCTTGATGATTTATTTGCCCGCCATCCTGAGGCCGCTCTGGACTGCTGGCTCACGACCACCAAGGCACCCCGGTCTTATCAAGAAGCCACCTTCTCTAAAGACTGCTGGATCTTTTTCGGCAAAGAGACTGCCGGCCTGCCTATGGATTTTCGTGAGAAATTCCGGGAGCGCTGCATCCGTCTCCCCATGATCGATGAGGCTCGCAGTCTAAATCTGAGCAACACCGTAGCCGTCTGCGTCTATGAGGCGCTTCGGCAGAATCAGTTCCCGGGTTTGCTGGGTTTTGGAGAAATGGCCGAGAACGTCCCCGTGTAAATCCCGTGAGTATACTTCCAAAAACAATTATTTTAGGAGTGTTTTGAAATGAATTACAACAAGAAAACTGTTCGCGACATCGACGTCAAGGGCAAAAAAGTTCTGCTGCGCTGCGACTTCAACGTGCCTCAGGACAAGAAGACCAACGAGATCACCAGCGACAAGCGTATCGTTGCCGCTCTGCCCACCATCCAGCACCTGTTGGAGAACGGCGCCGCCGTCATCGCCTGCTCTCATCTGGGCAAGCCCGAGCCCAACTTTGAGAAGTGGTCCAAGAAGCAGGCTGAAAAGGGCAAAGCTCCCGAAGAGATCACCAAGGAGGCCTGGGAGAAATCCCTGGCTAAGCTGACTCTGGCTCCCGTTGCCAAGCGTCTCAGCGAGCTGCTGGGCAAAGAAGTCATCTTTGCTTCCGACGTTGTGGGCGAGGACGCCATGGCAAAGGCCGCTGCTCTGCAGCCCGGACAGATCCTGCTGCTGGAAAACACCCGTTTTGAAAAGGGCGAGACCAAGAACGATCCCGAGCTGGCCAAGAAGCTGGCAGCCATGGCAGATGTTTATGTGTCCGACGCTTTCGGCGCTGTGCATCGTGCACATGCTTCCACCGCCGGTGTGGCTGACTATCTGCCTGCTGTGTCCGGTTTCCTGATTGAGAAAGAGCTGAGCTTTATCGGTGGCGCTCTGGCTGCTCCCAAGCGTCCTCTGGTCGCCATTCTGGGCGGTTCCAAGGTCTCCTCTAAGATCGGCGTGATCAATAACCTGTTGGAGATTGCCGATACGATCATCATCGGTGGCGGCATGGCTTACACTTTCTGCGCCGCACAGGGCGGCAAGGTTGGCAACAGCCTGCTGGAGACCGATTGGATGCAGTATTCTCTGGACATGATCGAAAAGGCAAAGGCCAAGGGCGTGAAGCTGTTGCTGCCCGTGGACACCGTCTGTGCAGATGACTTCGCTCCCGAAGCCAACAGCCAGGTCGTGACTGCCGGCGAGATTCCCGACGGTTGGGAAGGTCTGGATATCGGTCCTAAGACCGTGGAGCTGTATTGCAATGCTGTGGCTGATGCCGGCACCGTGATCTGGAACGGTCCTATGGGCGTGTTTGAGTTCGAGAAGTTTGCTGTGGGTACCAAGGCTGTGGCTGAGGCCCTGAGCAAGACCAATGCCATCACCATTATCGGCGGCGGCGACAGTGCAGCAGCTGTGGAGCAGTTGGGCTATGCCGATAAGATGAGCCACATCTCCACCGGCGGCGGCGCTTCTCTGGAGTTCATGGAAGGCAAGGAGCTGCCCGGCGTGGCTTGCCTGCTGGATGCTT
>JAKSQE010000043.1 GCA_024404295.1 Oscillibacter sp. | reverse complement strand
ATACCTCTCTTTTTGATCAAATGCAAGCGAATTCCCTAAAAAAAACACCCTCGAACCGTTGGTTCGAGGGCGTTTTCATCTTATAACAAGTGGAAAAGCAGCAATTAAGCCTTTGCTTCCTCGGCAGCCTTTGCAGCAGCCTCAGCAGCGGCCTTGGCCTTCTCAGCCTGAGCCTTCTTAATGGCCTTATACTTTTCCTTCTCCTCTGCGGTAGCAGCGGGAGTGATGGCATCGCGGGGGCAGACCTTGGTGCAGAGCTTGCAGCCCACGCACTTAGCGGAGTCAACCACAGCAACACCGTTGACCACATGGATCGCGTCCTTCTTGCACTCCTTCTCGCACAGGCCACAGCCGATGCAGGAAACGGAGCAAACGCTCATAGCGGCCTTACCCTTCTCCTGGTTGGCGCAGGTAACCTGGACCTTCTTGGAGACGGGGACGGAAGTGATCAGCTTGCGGGGGCAAGCCTTCATGCAGGCGCCGCAGTTGGTGCACTTCTCGGGATCGACAACGGCAGCGCCGTTCTCGCCGATGGTCATTGCGCCGAACTGGCAACCAGCCACGCAGGAGCCAAAGCCCAGGCAGCCAAACTGACACTCCAGAGGACCGGCAGCGATCTTCGTAGCGGACAGGCAGTCCTTCACGCCGACATAGTCATAGCGCTTCTTGGCGTTCACACCGCCGGAGCAACGGACGAAAGCCACCTGACGCTCGCCGGTGGGAGCTTCCATACCCATGATCTCAGCAATGGCAGCAGCATTCTCGGGGCCAGCGGGAGCGCAAGCGGTAATAGGAGCCTTGCCCTCAACGATAGCAGCAGCGCAGCCTGCGCAGCCGGGATAGCCGCAGCCGCCGCAGTTAGCGCCGGCCAGATGGCTCAGAACAGCCTCTTCACGGGGATCCTTTTTGACCTCAAAAACCTTAGAAGCCACGGACAGGATCAGTCCGAACAGGGCGCCGAGGATACCCAGCACCGCAATAGCAGCAATAACAGTATTCATTCCAAGTGCCTCCTTACCAGACCTTCAGGCCGGAGAAGCCCATGAATGCCAGGGCCATCAGACCTGCGGTGACCAGAGCGATGGGGAAGCCTTCCCAGCTCTTGGGATAGTCGGCAAACACCAGACGCTCACGAATGCTGGCAAACAGCACGATGGCCAGCAGGAAGCCCAGGCCGCCGGTGACACCGTAGACCACGGACTCAATGAAGTTGTAGTTGTTCTGAATGTTCAGCAGAGCAACACCCAACACAGCGCAGTTGGTGGTGATCAGAGGCAGATACACACCCAGAGCGGTGTACAGAGAGGGCATAGACTTCTGCAGGAACATCTCAATGAACTGCACCAGAGAAGCGATAACCAGGATGAAAGCCACGGTCTGCATAAAGCCCAGACCGAACTTCACCAGGCTGTCCTTGTGCACCAGGGAAGTAACGGCGGAGGCCAGACCCAGACCAGACGTAACGGCCAGGCCCATGCCGACAGCAGTATCAACCTTCTTGGAAACGCCCAGGAAGGGGCAGATGCCCAGGAACTGGGAGAAGATGAAGTTGTTAGCCAGGATCGCGCCCAGCGTGATCGACAGCAAAGTAAAAATCTGATCCATTGTTCGCGTTCCTCCTTATTTCTTATTCTTGGACAGTGCCCACTGCATCAGAGCGATCAGGCAGGCCAGGGTCAGGAAGCCGCCCACAGGCAGAGTCAGCATACCCACGCCGTAATCAGCGGGGAAGATCTGAATGCCGGCGCCACCGTTCAGCAGGCCGCCGCCGAAGCTGCCCTTGCCCAGGAACTCACGAATGATGCACATGGCCAGCAGAACCAGCGTATAGCCAATGCCCTGGAAAATGCCATCAAAGAAGGAGGCGACAATGCCATTCTTGTAGGAGAATGCCTCAGCGCGGCCCAGGATGATGCAGTTAACCACGATCAGGGGAATGAAGACGCCCAGAGATTCAGACAGTGCGGGCACGAAAGCCTGCAGCAGCAGGTCGACCATGGTAACGAAGCCAGCGATGACAACGATGAACATGGCGATACGAATCTTATCGGGAACGATCTTACGGATTGCGGAGATAATGACGTTGGACAGGGTCAGAATGATGGTAACGGCGACACCCATGCCCAGGCCGTTGAAGAAGGAGGTCGTGATTGCCAGAGTAGAGCACATGCCCAACACCTGCACCAGAACGGGGTTCTGGGTCAGCAGACCTTCCTTAAACTGTTTACCGATATTCATTGTTTGCTCCTCCCTTCTCAGCCGATAGCGCCGGCAGCTGCCAGAGCTGCATTGACGCCGGCGGTAACACCGCGGCTGGAAACAGTAGCACCGGTGATGGCATCCACGTTTGCGCCGACCGTCAGAGTGCCGTCAGCGGCAGACTTGCCGACAAACTGGTCCAGAACGCCCACGCCGGTAGCCAGAGGCTCGTTTGCCATGACCTTGGAACCGATGCCTGCGGTCTCGGAGTTCTTAACGATGGAAACACCGGTGACAGTGCCGTCAGTGTCCACGCCGACCATCATTTCAATGTTGCCCTGAGAGCCGGAAGACACGACCTTGACGGCATAGCCCACAGCCTGGCCGTTCACCTGAGCCTCATACACAGAGTCCAGAGTGCCGCCGGCAGCAGTAGCTGCAGCAGTCATTGCATCAGTCAGTTCCATTGCATCAGAGAAATTGGTGCTTGCGGGATCGGCGACGACGGCGCTCATAGCTTCCACCGTCTTCTGCCAGTTGCTTGCTGCGATCTTGTCCGCAGTGATGGCATTTACGCCGCCCAGCAGACCAGCCACGACCACGCAGGTCAGGAACAAGGTGACCGTCAGCTTAATGATGTACTTGGGGTCCATAGAAACCTTTGTATTGCTCATTATTTTGCAGCCCCTTTCTTATCGGATTTCACGACGCCGAAACGAGTGGGCTTGACATACTTGTCGATCAGAGCAGTGCAGCAGTTCATGACCATGATGGAGTAGCACACGCCCTCGTTATAAGAGCCGAAGTAACGAATGAACACCGTGAACAGGCCGCAGCCGATGCCATAGATCAGCTGGCCCTTCTTGGTGATGGGAGAACTGGCATAGTCGGTTGCCATGAAGAAAGCGCCCAGGAACAGACCGCCGCCGAAAATGCTGTACAGCATGAAGTCGACGCCGCTGCCAGCCTTGGGGAACAGCAGGGTCAGAACAGCCACGGTGGCGATGTAAGCCACGGGAGTGTGCCAGGAAATGACCTTGCGCCACAGCAGATAAACGCCACCGATCAGCAGCATCAGAGCGGAAACCTCGCCCAGAGAGCCACCGCTCTTGCCCAGGAACATATCGCCAACGGAATAAATTTCCTTCAGGCCGTCCATGTTGCCGGTCTTCAGATAAGCCAGAGGCGTTGCAGCAGTGACCACGTCAACTGTGCCGCCAAAGATGGGAGCCTTGTTGACAGCGGGGTCAACCCAGGAGGTCATAGCACCGGCATAGCTGCCCAGCAGGAATGCACGGCCGGCCAAAGCAGGGTTGATAAAGTTCTTGCCGATACCGCCAAACAGCTGCTTGACCACAATGATGGCGAAGAAGTCGCCGATCAGGACCATCCACAGCTGAGTGGTGGGGGGGCAAACGAAAGCCAGCAGCATACCGGTGACCACAGCAGACAGATCATCGACAGACTGGGGCTTCTTCATCAGGATACGGTACAGAGCCTCAAAGACTACGCAGCCGATCACAGACACAGCGGTGAGGATCAGAGCCTCAACACCGAAGCAGATAATTGCCCAAACCAGAGCGGGAATCATAGCGATGATGACATCCAGCATGATGGAGCGGGTCGTTTCGTTATTGCGGATATGGGGGTTAGAAGTTGCAATCAGCTTCAGATTCTTATAATCCGTCATACCTTAGCAGCCTCCTTTTTCTCTTCTTCTGCCTTCTTGGCAGCCTCAGCAGCAGCCTTGTCGGCAGCTGCCTTGTCCTTGACCAGCTGCTTAGCGGTCTTGAACATATGGGTCAGGTGCATACGAGCGGGGCAAGCGAATGCGCAGGCGCCGCACTCCATGCAGTCCATGATGTGAGCCTCATTCAGCTCATCGACCATGCCCTTGGCAGCATACTGATACATCATCAGAGGCTCCAGGTGAACCGGGCAGGCCTCCACGCACTTGCCGCAGCGAATGCACTGCGGGTTCTCCACAGTCTGCTCTTCGTTCTCGCAGAATGCCAGCATAGCGCCGGTACCCTTACCAACGGGAACTTCCGTGGTGTACTGAGCCATACCCATCATGGGGCCGCCGGCGATGATCTTATAGGTGTTCTCCTTCAGACCGCCGCAAGCGTCGAACAGCAGGGACACGGGGGTGCCGATGGGGCACTCCAGATTCTTGGGCTCCACAACGCCGCTGCCGGACACGGTGACGATCTTGCGAACGACGGGCATGCCGGTGGTGATGGCGCGGTAGATGGCGCAGGTAGTGTTGATGTTAAACACTGCGCAGCCGATGTTGGAGGGCAGACCGCCGGGAGGCACCTGACGGCCGGTAATGGCCTGGCAGAGCTGCTTCTCACCGCCCTGGGGGTAACGGCAGTGCAGGGGCTCCACCACAACGGGGGCCTTCTGCTCGGCGATGACCTTATTCATGGCCTCGATGCCGTCCTTCTTGTTGTCCTCAACGCCAATGACGACCTTATCCACGCCGAACATCTTTGCCAGGAACTTACAGCCGCCGATGATCTCCTCGGGGCGCTCCAGCATGGTGCGGTGGTCGCCGGTGATGTAGGGCTCGCACTCTGCGCCGTTGATCAGCACATCAGTGACAGGGCCGATACCGCCGGAGATCTTCACGTGAGTGGGGAACGTTGCGCCGCCCATACCCACGATACCGGCCTGCTTGACCATCTCGATCATTTCTTCAACGCTCAGTGCGTCGGGATCAGCGGGAGCCTTGACCTCTTCGCTGATGGTGTCCTGGAAGTCATTCTTGATGACGACGGACATCATGTTGCCACCCATGGAATAGGGGCGGGGTTCCACAGCAGTGACCGTACCGGAAACACTGGCGTGAATGGGAGCACCTAAACCACGGAACTCGCCGATCTTCTGGCCTACCTTAACTTCATCGCCCACTTTTACCAGCGGGGTACAAGGTGCGCCAAAGTGCATCGACATGGGGATGACCACCTCAGCCGGGGGTGCCAGCTGTTCGATGGCCTTTGCATTGGTTGCGGCCTTCATATCATGGGGATGAACGCCGCCAAAGAAAGCTTGTGCCATTGTCTTCACCTCATTTTTCTCCTGATAGTTTTCAAAATGCGCCCACTCACATCATGATAAAAATGGTGCGGGTGGTCGCATTTTGGCATACTACCGCATACTGAACTTGATTCTACACCATCTTTTTTAAAATGTCCAGTCTGTGAGCCATGGTTTTTCATGGAATTTTGACATTTTCCTCTGCAGCCGCTTTTTCCGTATTTTCATTTCCGATTACCACAAACGCGCACTTTGTTATACGCAACTTGCCATTTAGAAACTTTTATGCTATGATACGGCTCAAATCATATTCATATTACTTGCGATCATTCGCAGGAGGTCTTCTTATGGCAAAAATGTTGAATCGTTCCCTTATCAAATCTCAGGTGCGGGAACAACTAAAAACTGCGCAGGTGGCACCCAAGGGTATGACCGCTTTCTATATGGCTCTGGCCATGGTCCTGAATGTTTTGGTTTTCTTTTGCGACGGTGCGGGGCTGCCCTCCATGTTTCTGACTATCTTAGCCAATCTGCTCTCCATCGTACTGGATGCCGGTTTTATCCTGTACTGTTTTGCTGTCTGCCGAAACGAACGGTTTGAATACCTGTCCTTGTTCGACGGATTCTCTTTCACCGGAAAACTTGTTTTGCTCTATTTGATCCGCTCTGCTTATACCTTTCTTTGGAGCATGCTGTTCGTCATTCCCGGCATCATCGCCACCTATCGTTACCGCTTTGCCGTTTATAACCTCTGCGAAAACCCGGATCTGTCGGTAACAGACGCACTGCGTCTCAGCGTCCAGCAGACTTACGGTTATAAAATGCAGCTGTTCAACTTGGACATGAGCTATCTGGGCTGGACACTCCTATCTATGCTGCCAATGTTGGTTACAGAAGTCTCTACGTTTATTTCCTCCGCTGATTTTTTGGCGTATATGTCCACCCCCTCCACCCTGCCTGCCATTTTGTTGCAGGGGGTCTGGTCTCTGGTGGTCTCCCTGTTTTATTATCCGAATTATATCTGCGCAAACCTGATGTACTTTGAATCCGCCAAGACTGCAGAACGAGCTTCCGGCAGTCCCGACGGTTTGGGTGGAATTTGATATTGCTTCGATCCCAAAATTCACGGCAGATTTTCTTCTGCCGTGAATTTTTTTGAAAGGGATCGTCAATTTTATTTTTCCGTGGTATAATCAATTTTTGTAAAATTTGCAATATGGAGAAGGTCAGAAAGGGGTACTGCTATGCTGACCTATGATATGGAGACACGGGGTTCCCTCCCCCTTTATGAATATCTATACCGATGCATCCGCTCAGATATTTTAAGCGGAGTTCTGCCGGAGGGCGCACGTCTGCCCTCCAAGCGAGCACTGGCGGAACATCTCCAAATTTCCGTCATCACAGTCGAGGGTGCATACGCACAGTTGGAAGCAGAGGGCTATCTGCTGGCGCAGCCCCGACGCGGCTTTTTTGTCGCTGCGGTGGAACACTCTCCCTCCTCGGAGCGGGCTTCTGTATCCTGCCCGGAGACCCATCCCGTCCCATGGAAATTGGACCTGAGCCGCAATCAGGCAGATGCCAGTCGGTTTCCAACCTCCACCTGGGCAAAGTTGACTCGCCAAGTATTGACAGAAAGCAACGACACCCTATTTTCTCCCATTCAGCACCAGGGCCTTTTTGCCCTGCGGCAAGCCATTGCCGATGACCTGCGGAACTATAAAGGCATGTCTGTTTCCCCCGCGCAGATCATCGTGGGTGCCGGTGCGGAGTATCTCTACTTATTGCTTCCCCAGCTTTTGGGACGAGATGCCGTTTTTGCTCTGGAGGATCCCGGCTACCCCAAAATCCGGCAGGTCTACGAGGCCTGCGGTGTCTCCTGCCGCTCGATCCCCTTAGACCAGCAGGGCATTTCTCTTTCCGCATTGGCCAATTCCGATGCCACCGTCGTGCATCTCTCTCCCAGTCATCACTATCCCACCGGACTGGTCACCCCCATTGGTCGGCGGCAGTCCTTGCTGCGGTGGGCTGAGAAGCACGATGGCTACATCATCGAAGATGACTATGACAGCGAGTTCCGTTTTGCCGGTCGTCCCATTCCTACCCTGCAGAGCATTGACCAGACAGGCCGAGTGATTTACCTGAACACCTTTTCCCAGACCATTGCCCCGTCCATGCGTGTGGGCTTTATGGTCCTTCCCCCTCCGCTATTGGAACGGTATCGGGCCAATCTGGATTTTTACGCCTGTACCGTTCCCGCTTTGGAGCAGCACGTATTAGCGCGGTTTCTTCAAGGCGGACATTATGAGCAGCATCTTTCCCGCATGCGAAAAGAATATCGCTTTCGCCGTGCCGCTGTTATGGATGCCTTTCGTTCCGGATCCTTTTCCGGGCGAGTCACTTTCTCCGAAGAGGGTGCCGGACTCCACTTTTTGTTGAAAATCGATACCCAAGAGTCAGACGATGCTCTGCGTCACCGCGCGGAGGCTCTGGGTATGAAGCTGGCATTTCTGTCTGACTTTTCCGCAGCTCCCAATCCTGACTACGACCATACGCTTGTCGTTAACTATGCGGGTCTTTCCTCCCAACGCCTTGCGGAAGCCGTTGCGCTGTTGGAAAAACTGCTGGCATCATCTCAAGGAGGTTCCTACTAATGGATTCATCTAAAAAATCTCTCGGCAGTCTGATCCTCGCCATGTCCATCTTTGGCACCATCGGCCTGTTTGTCCGGCTGATTTCTTTGCCGTCCAGCGTGATTGCCTTGGTACGCGGTGCCGTTGCAACTGTGTTTCTCTTGATTTTCGTTCGCTGCCGTCATTTGGCATTGGATAAATCCGCCATTCGTCGCAACCTGCTTTTGCTGCTCCTATCCGGTATCATGATCAGTTTTAACTGGATCTTTCTTTTTGAGTCCTATCGATACACGACCGTAGCCACCGCCACCTTGTGTTACTATATGGCTCCCGTTATGGTCACGCTGGCCTCTCCGCTTGTGCTGAACGAGCATCTGAGCCTAAAGCGCGGTTTATGTGTGCTGGTAGCTGTCATCGGTATGGTCTTCGTTTCCGGTGTACCTCAAAGTGGCTTGCCCAAGCAAAATGAAGCTCTTGGCATTGCCCTGGCTCTATGCTCCGCAGTTCTATACGCCTGTGCGCTTCTTGCCAACAAAAAAATGACTCCCATCCCCGCATATGACCGCACGATCCTGCAAATGGGAACGGCCGCTTTGGTAATGATCCCCTATATTTTACTGACGGAAGATGTCCGTTCCCTGGTGTTCTCGCCCCGCTCCGTGGTTTTGCTGTTGGTCGTTGGTGTTCTCCACACCGGCATCAGTTATGCGTTGTATTTCGGGTCTATCGGCGTTCTTCCCGTGCAAACGGTCGCCCTGCTCAGCTATATCGATCCCATCGTGGCAGTCCTGTTGTCCGCCCTGCTTTTGAAAGAGCCGCTGGGCTGGAGCGGAGCTTTAGGCGCTGTTCTGGTGCTGGGTTCTACCTTGATCAGCGAGCTTCCCGATCAAAAGCCATCTTTCAAGTAAAAAAATTGGCGTACCGTGTTCGGTACGCCAATTTTGCCGTTTACTGATACTTTTCCACCAGTTCGGTATACTTTGCCGGAGGCATCACGCCCACCAAACGGTCGATCTCTCTGCCGTTCTTCAAAAACACCACCGTCGGAATACTCATTACGCCAAAGCGAATGGCCAGTTCCTTTTCTTCGTCCACATTCACCTTACCGACCAGTGCTTTGCCCTCTGCCTGCTGTGCTAACTGCTCGATCACCGGGCCCAGCATGCGGCAAGGGCCACACCATTCTGCCCAGAAATCGACGACTGCCAGAGGTGCCGCATCCACAATTTCGTCAAACTCGGCGGTCTTAAAATGCTTCAATGCCATGTTGTTTTCCTCCTTATTATTCTTTCTCCACGCGGACGGCATAGGCCGCCGCATTCTGTCCTGCGATCAGGCCTTCGCCCACCGCCTTTGCCACTTGCAAGGGTGTGCCGGTACAGTCACCTGCGGCGAATAATCCCGGCAGATTTGTCGCCATTTTCCGATCTACTGCTACATAATTTTGTTCCAAGGTCAACTCCGGGAATAAGTCCGTGGGCGCAAGTGTCGGCCGCAGCAAAAACACAGCATCAACCGGCAAAGTCTGTCCCTCGCAGTGAATCGCCTCCACTTTTCCGTCTCCCCGGATCTCGCATTGCTTCGGGTGGTCAAAGTACGTCACAGCGCAGCCAATACTCCCCAGAAAAGCAGCCTCTTCCTTTGCACGCTCTGTATATCCCAGCACAGCTACCGCTCTCCCTCGATAGAGCATTCCATCACAGGTGGCACAATAGCTGACGCCACGCCCCAACAGTTCGGCTTCTCCCGGAAACTTCTTGCCCCGGCTGACACCGGCTGCCAACACAACGGCATAGGCGCTCTCCATCTCTGTGCCTACCGTGACATACCACTGGTTGCCCATTTGCATAGCTGTCAGAACTTGGCCCGTTCGGAATTCCACACCTGCTGTCTCTGCATGGTGGCGCATGGTTTCCAACATTTCCTGCCCAGGAACGCCGGGCATTCCTAAATAGTTGTCAACTTTTTCGGATTTCCAAAGGGGATTTTCTTCCAG
>JAKSQE010000042.1 GCA_024404295.1 Oscillibacter sp. | reverse complement strand
CTGTAGGACAGCTTGACAATCCGAACATTCGACTTTTGAGGATTTGCGTGGGGGGATCAGATATGAAAACAACTTATGCAGTGATCGGTGCCGGAAATGGCGGACAGGCTATGGCCGCACAGCTGAGCATGCTGGGTTGCAGTGTTAGCCTCTATGATATCGATGCGGCCAAGATTAAGGCGCTTCAGGAAAAAAAGTTTTTTGAGGTCAGCGGAAAACTGGAGGGAACAGCGGAAATCGACCTGATTACCGGTGATATCGGGAAAGCCATTGAAAACAGAGACGTGATCATGGTGACCACAACGACCGACAGCCATGCCGCAGTTGCGGAGGCGCTGATCCCGTTCATTAAGGCTACACAGCTGGTGTTCCTTTGCCCCGGACATATCGGTGGAACAATCCTGATGCGTAATGTCTTCCTAGCAGCCGGAAAGGATGTCACGGTCGCAGAGACCCAGGATCTGGTTTATGCCTGCCGTGCAACGAAACCCGGCGTTATTATGATTTCTGCCTTGAAGCCTCGTATGGCGACAGCGGTTAGCCCCAGTGGGGATTGGGAAAAAGTTCAGAATCTGATAGGCGCTGAATTTCCGGAATTGATCCACACCCCGAGTGTGCTGCACACGGGTTTTGGCAATACCGGCGCTATGCTCCATCCGGCACCTATGTTGCTGAATGCGGCGCGGGTCGATGCAAAAGAGAGCTTCCTCTATTATGTGGATGGCATCACGCCCTCTGTTGCGGCGGTTGTGGAGAAAATGGATGAGGAGCGTGTTGCTGTGGCTGCAGCGTACGGCATTGAAGTTCCCACGCTGACACAGTGGCTGCAGAGCACTTACGGAGTAAGCGGCGCGAACCTGTATGAAATGCTGCAGAACAATCAGGCCTATGCGGCGATCAAGGCAGGCACGGAACTGAACTCCCGTTTTATTACAGAGGATGTCCCCAGCGGACTGGTGCCGCTTGCCGCATTCGGTAAGCTTGCGGGAGTGGCAACTCCCGTAACCGATAGTGTTATCATGTTGGCAGATGCTGTTCTGAACAGGCAGTTTATGGAGGAAGGCCGAAATTTAAAATGTCTGGGTCTGGAGCAGAGATCTGTCGCTGATATAAAAAAAGAATTTTTAGATTAAAGATGGAGGTAACAGTATGAAAAAAAGAACGATTAGTCTGATGTTAGCTGTGGTACTGGTCATGGCTTGCCTGACCGGCTGCGGCGGACCTTCCGCAGGCGAGAGCAGCAACACGTCTGCCGCACAGCAGCGTGTCTGGAAGCTGTCCCATATGCGTGCAGAGGGTACCGATAACGATAATCTGGCACACGAGTTTGCTGACAATGTTATGGGTCAGATCGATGGCCTGCAGATTGATATTTACGCTAACAACCAGCTGGGCGACTATACCGTGGTGCAGGAGGCTGTCGGCCTGGGTGAGGTTGAGTTGGCGCTGGCTTCCATGTCCAACGGCGTTGATCCCACTCTGTCTGTGCAGATCGCTCCCTATCTGGTCACCAACTGGGATGAGGCACAGGAGTTCTACAACTCCACTGACGGTGTGATTTATGAGTATATCCGCGAACGTCTAGTGGAGCAGAACATCAAGCTGCTGGCTGTTATTCCCAAGTACTTTGGTGCCATTATGACCACCGAAGAAGCACAGAATATTGACGATCCTACTGGCAACAAGGGTGTGAAGATCCGCGTTCCTCAGATGAACTCTTTCGAGAGCTTTGCATCTTCTATCGGTTTCCAGACGACTCCGCTGCCCTCATCTGATGCCTTTACTGCTCTGCAGACTCATGTTGTGGACGGCTTCTGCGGCGGCGGCACCGAGAGCTACTGGAACGATTACCGCGAGATTGTAAAGTACGTGTACTGCATGAGGACTCATATGGAGAACCATTGGCTGTATATGAGCATGGATACCTGGAACAGCCTGAGCGCTGACGAGCAGGCCATCATCACTCAGGCCGCAAAGGATCTGGAGAGCAGCGCTTTTGATCTGGCTATGAGCAACGAGGAGAAGTTCAACAACCTCTTTGAGGAGAACGGTGTTCCTGTGTATGTTCCCAGCGATGAAGTCGTTGAAACCTACAAGGAGTATGTCCGCACCAATGTTTGGCCCCAGATTGCTTCCGAGTACGGTGAGGTTTGGGATCAGATTACCGCTGCGATCAAGGACTGAGGAGATACCATATGAAAGCACTCAGATGTGATTGTGTGGATACTGTTGCGGTAGTTGCCCAGCCCGTTTCTGTCGGCGATGTGGTAGAAGTCGGCGACAGCACACTCTCTGTCAAGGAAAGCATTGCGCTGGGTCATAAGATTGCGCTGCAGGACATCGCGGCAGGGGAGCTGGTTTACAAGTACGGCGTTCCCATTGGCCGCGCCTCTCAGAATATTGAAAAAGGCTACTGGGTTCATACGCACAACCTGCAGGATATTACCGAGCAGCTTTGCAATCAGTACGCTGAAGAGTTCAGAAGAAAGGCGGGTGCTTTGCGGTGAGTAAGACATTTATGGGTTACGAGCGTGCCGATGGCAGCATTGGTATCCGTAACTATGTGCTGGTATTGAGTATGGTGAACTGCTCCAACACGGTTGCACAGCAGGTCGCGCAGAATACCGGTGCCAATGTGATCCCTATCGACTGTGGCTGCGTTGAGGTCGCAGATCACCATTCCCGCACTTGCCTGGCACTGACTGCTGCGGCACTCAATCCCAATGTTTATGCTGTTTTGCTGGTGGGCCTCGGCTGCGAGCAGACGGATCATAATAAGATCATGGCTGATATTGCGGCAACCGGTAAGCCTGTCAGCTATATTGGCATTCAGGATTGCGGCGGCCCCAAGCAGGCGCTGGCAAAGGGCATTGAGATCGTAAAGACCTATCAGGAAGAGGCTGCGGCGCAGGAGCGCAAGGAGTATCCGCTGTCCAAACTGGTTCTTGCGGTGCAGTGCGGTGGTTCGGACTGGACAACGGCACTTTCCGGCAATATCACGATCGGCGAGATGACGGATCTGATCGTAGAGGAAGGCGGCAGCGTCATCATCAGCGAGGTGGCCGGGTTCCCCGGCAGCGAACACATTTTGGCAGAGCGCGCAGTTACGCCTGAGGTTGGCCTTGAGATTATTCAGATGTGCGATGAACTGCGTGCGGAGTATGTGCGTGATCACGGTCAGTCGATCGAAGAGGTCAATCCTACCCCGGGCAATAAGGCCGGCGGCATTACGACGCTGGTGGAAAAGTCCATGGGCAACATTAAGAAGATTGGCACCCGCTCTCCTATTCAGGGGCTCATTACTGCAGGCCAGCATGTCCCTCACCCGGGTGTGTGGATCCTGGATCTCCGGGCTCCCGGTATTGACGGAAATGCCACCAGCGGCTTCGCAATGGCGGGCGCAAATCTGAATGTGTTCAGCACCGGACGCGGATCGCCTTTGGGCAATGCGGTGATGCCGGTGTTCAAGATTACCGGTAATCCCAAGAGCTATGAGGAGCTGTCCTGTATGCTAGACTTCAACGCAGGTATTGTTCTGCGGGGAGCGACGGTTGAGGAAGCGGGCAAGGCTCTGCTGGACGAGGTGATCATGGCCGCCAACGGCAAGCTGACCCGTTCCGAAGAAAACGGTAATTTTGAGTTTATCATTCCTCGTGAATCCCGAGGTTAAAGGAGAGAATGAGATTGATAAAATTAAGCCATGGTATGTTGAAAGTGGTCGAAAGCGTCGGCAAGGTCTGCGAGTACATCTGCGCAGCGCTGACTATGATCATGGTTCTGACTGTGACGATGCAGGTCATTCTGCGCGCACTGAATATGCCGCTGTTTGGCCTGGAGGAGTTCCTTACATTCCCGACGATTTGGATCTATTTTCTGGGCGGCGCCTGCGCATCCTTCACGAATGTGCATATCGAGTGCGGCTTGATTGCAGCCGTGTCGAAAAGCCCCAAGGCAATTGCGGTTGCAAAGTGCGTTTCCGATGTACTGGCTGTGTGCATCGGCACCTATGTCCTGTCCTGGGCATGGCAGTATGCACAGTACAGCCTGAAAATGCACAAGATCAGCGCAATTACAAAGATCCCCATGTCTGTTGGCGAATTGATCATTCTGGTGGGTCTGGTTTTGATGGCGGTCTTTACCCTGTGCAACACAATCCGCGATCTGGCTGCGGCGAAAGCAGCATTTAAGGGAGGTGAGGAATAATGCCTGTGATGACGGCGTTTGCAATTTGTATGGTGTTGCTGCTGATACTTCTGTTGGCTGGCATTCCTCTGCCTTATTGCTTTGGCGGCGCACTGATTTTCCTGGTCAGCACTTGCGCAATCCCCATCAAGAGTCTGATGATTTGGGGCTATACGCAGATGGTCAGTTCCTCACTGATGGCAGTCCCGATGTTTATTATCGCGGGAAATCTGATCGCAGAAAGCGGCATCGCTGAAAAGCTGGTGCTCCTTGCCCGCACTTTCGTGGGCAAGATCCGCGGCGCTTTGGGCTGCATTACTGTTGTGGTTTGTGGTGTTCTGGGCGCCATTTCTGGCAGTGCCTTTACCGGCATCGCGGCTTTGGGAAGCATTATGATTCCCGAACTGGAAAAAGAGGGCTATTCCAGAGGCTTCAGTACTTCTCTGGTAACATGCTCTTCTATTCTGGGAACCCTCATCCCTCCGAGTGTTCCCATCATCATTTTCGGCTGGACCACCGGTGTCAGCATCCTCGGCTGCTTTATGGCAACCGTTGTGCCCGGCCTTATCACGATTATCACCTTCTCCGCAATCAATGTCTACTATGCCCGTAAGAAGGCCGGCCCCGCACAGATCACAAGCGGGGAAACGGCTGAGGGCGGTGAAAAGCAGCGCAGCAAGCTACATGTGTTTGTTGGGGCGATCCCGGCAATGCTGATGCCTGTAATCATTCTGGGCGGCATTTACGGCGGCCTGTTTACTGCGACCGAGGCTGCTTCCGTTTGCGCGGTGATTGCCCTGCTGGTCGGTGCCTTTGTATACAGACAGCTGAAGTTTGGCAGAACGGTCAAGATGCTGCGTACATCCGCATCTTCCATCGGATCCATCTTTATGATGATTTTCTTCTGCCTGCTACTGAGCCAGTGCATGACACAGCTGAAGATCCCGCAGATGCTGGTGCAGATATTCCTCGGCTTTACCGACAACAAGTATGTGATCCTAATCATGGTCAATGTGTTCCTGCTGTTTGTCGGTATGATTGTAAATGATTCTACGGCCATTATGCTGTGTGCTCCGCTGCTGCTGCCGCTGATGACTGCCTATGGGATTGATCCGATCCATTTCTGCGCGATCATGGTGGTGAATCTCTCTGCCGGCGCACTGACGCCTCCCTATGCAAGCGTGCTGTACTTTGGTATGAAAGTCGGCAATGCAAAATTCGGAGAAATGATGAAGAACACGCTGGTATTTCTGCTGATTGGCTACTTCCCTGTCATTCTCCTCACCACCTATCTGGAGCCGATTTCCATGTTCCTGCCCAGACTGCTGGGTTACGCATGATCGGACTGCGGCATATGTGAGCGAAGACCGCTTTTTCAGTAACGTGATCCTCCCAAAGCAGATGACGGAAATATCCAATCTGTTTTGGGAGGATACTTTTTAACCGGATATTCGGCGGGGCACAAAACTGCTCCTGCAAGAGTATCCACAGACACGAAAGGAGTCTGCTTATGGATGTTAGTATTTTTGATATTGTCGGCCCGATTATGCTGGGACCGTCCAGCTCCGGAACGGCCGGTATGGTGCGCATCGGTGCGGTGGGCCGCGCATTGACCTGCGGAGAGCCAAAGGATGTTGAGATCCAGTTCCACCCCAATAACCTGACGCACTATGCGGGCTGTCGCAGTCATTTAGGGCTGGCCGGCGGACTGATGGGCTATGCCACCAATGAACCGGATTTTCCCAATGCGTTCGAGCGCGCAAAAGAGCGGGGGATGCACTTTACGATCAGCTGTTTCCCCAAAGAGGAGAGTAAAGATGCGATGCGAGTCAGACTGATCATCAACTCCGATCAGAATGTGAAAACCAGCGTCTGCGCAGTTTCTGTAGGTGGCGGCAACATTGTGGTGGAGAGCATTGACGAAGTGCCGGTGACGCTGAACAACTACACACCGTATCTATATATCTGGAGCGACCGTGACCTGACGGCCGAGCTGGGAGAGATTCTGGGTGCAGAGGGTCTGCAAAGCGGTGCAAAGGACGGCATTTACCTCACATGGAAGACCTGGAATTTGGAAGATCCGGCTGTTTTGCAGAGCTTGCGGGCTGTGGACGGCGTGAAACGCGCAGAGTTGCTGGAGCCGTTCTTTGAGGGCGGTTTTTCCGGGAAGGAGCCGCTTTTCCGGGATTACAGCGAGATCCTCGCACTGTGTGAACAGGAGAAGGTCACGGTGGCAGATGCGATGCTGCGCTATGAGATGAACCGTTCCGGCCTGCCTGCGGAAAAGATTTTGAAGCGGATGCGGGAAAACTGGGAGTGTATGAAGGCATCCGTGGCAGCCGGCAGCAGCGGCGAAGCGAGACCTATGTATGGCCTGGATGACGGGCAGAACGGAAAACGGATGCTGAAGGCGATCCAACAGGGCAAGACTCTTTCCGGCAGTGTTTTGGGAAAGGCGGTCGCTTATGGTGTAGGCGTTATGGAGTATGCCGTGTCTATGGGCTGTATTGTGGCGGCACCGACCTGCGGCTCCTCCGGTATTTTGCCCGGTTGTCTTGTCAGCCTGCAGGAGGCATATGGTTACTCCGATGAGCAAATTGTTCAGGCATTGATGTCATGCACCTCCATCGGTATTATAATGGCATTTGACGGCGTCCGCTTTTCCGGTGTGGCAGCGGGCTGTCAGGGCGAGATTACGGTATCCGCTGCGATGGCAGCCCAGGCAATTGCCTGTCTGGGCGGTGGCGATGCTGTCCAGATCGGCGACGCAGCCTGTTTGGCGGTCAAGGGTATGCTGGGACTTGTGTGTGACCCGATGCAGTGCATCGAGATCCCCTGCATCAAACGCAACGGAACGGGCATTGCGAATGCATTCTCTTCGGCTGATATGGTGCTTTCCGGCATCCGCAGTTTCATCTCACCGGACGATGCATCCTTTGCCTTGAAGGATGTACAGGATCATATGCCGGAATATCTCCGCGGCGGTGGCTGCGGTGTTGCTTGCACGCCGGCAGCCTGCCGTGCCTACGAGCAGATCCGACGGATGGACGAAGAATATCTGGCCAAAAATCTTTAAATTGAGCTGCAGTCGATTGAACAGACGCAAAACAAGTGAACAGGAGGATCTGTATTGTGAGCGCTCGTATGAAGGGAACTGTCTGCATGATTCTTTCCGCAGCCAGTTTTTCGCTGATGAACGTGTTTGTGCGGATGGCGGGCGATCTCCCGTCCATGCAGAAAAGCTTTTTCCGCAATGCGATATCGTTGACCGTTGCACTGTTTATGATCTTGCGGAGCCATACAAGATTTGAGGTGGCACCGGCAGATCGGAAACACCTGCTGCTGCGGTCTTTGGCAGGGACATTCGGCATTCTGTGCAATTATTATGCGGTCGACCATATATTGCTGTCCGATGCAACGGTTCTCATCCAGCTTTCACCGTTCTTTACAGTCCTTTTTGCGGGATGGCTGCTGAAGGAGAGAATAAAACCGGTACAGGCCCTGCTGTTCGTCATCGCCTTTTCCAGCGTCCTTTTGATTTTGAAACCGTCAATGACCGGATTTGTTTCCATGGGCGCATTGGTGGCGCTGGCAGGAGGCGTTTTCGCCGGGCTTGCCTATGCGGAGGTTCGGCTTTTGGGACAGCATGGGGTCGATCGGACTATTATTATTTTCACATTTTCTGCGGTATCCTGCCTGGTTACGCTGCCAGCATTGGTGTTCCATTATGTACCTATGAACGGACAGCAGCTGGCGTTTTTGCTGCTGGCAGGACTTGCGGCAAGCGGCGGCCAGTTTGGCATTACTTATGCGTATTTCTACGCGCCTGCTTCGGAGATTTCCGTTTATGACTATGCACAGGTGCTGTTTGCCTCCGTTTTCGGCTACTTCTTCTTTGACCAGGTGGCAGACAGGTTCAGCATTCTTGGCTATGTTATCATTATTGCGGCTGCAGTTGCTATGGCGGCGTATAATCGCAGGAACACCCCGGCTTAAGACAGTGAGAGGTTTTGGGAACCTCTGTCGGCGGCAGTATTGCTATCAGCCGCGTTGACGGCGCGCAGATGAATGTGGTTGCTGATGCATACCACATCGTGCGTTGAAGCGATGCCCCGCTTGCGGCCGACAGCTTGCCGCCAGGAACTGCAGTCAGCGCGGCGAGGGTGAAAACGGCTGGGTAATCTGTGCAATCTTCCCGGAAATACCGGAGACCGACCTGATCGATCGGATGCGGAATATGGCAGGCGTATGGAAACTCAGCGTGGTCAAGCCGATCCTGGAATACGGCTTTTCACGGCCGGATGTGCAGGAGATCCGTTCATGTGAGGAAGCCTGCGCCTTGGCTCAGGAGCGGGGGATTTCTCTGACCGAGGTGGCTGTCTGGCATGAGATGTCCCAATCGGGTTTCACCCGGGAGTGCATTCGCACTCAAATGGAAGAGCATTTGCAGCAGATCAAGCAATCCCCACAGGAAGGTGAGAAAGAAAATCAGCTTCTCTACGGATTGGCCTCGGGAAAAGATGTGCGAATGCTGATGGAGACTGTTCGGGCGAGGAAGACTGTTTCCGGTGGAATCGTGCCGGGTTCTATGGTGACGATAAATCAGTGCTGTAGGATAGTTCTTAAGTCCCTTAGCTAGCCCATTTTTTAACCCATAAACTCAAATTAACCCATTTTCACCCCTATAAAATGGGTTAAACCGCGTCAGAGTTGTTCAGATGGTGTTAAGCACTCATCAAATCGGGATAAAAAGAAAAACCCCGCAAACCTTGAGTTTACGGGGTTTTTTAGCATTTTCGCCGTTCGAATAAGAGAAATTATCTCTTGGAGAACTGGGGAGCACGACGTGCGAAGCGCCTTCGGCACTTCGTGGCGCAAAATGTCCCCACTCGCTCGCCTGTGCAGGCACAGGCAACCGCTCGGTGATGACAAAAAGCTGCACGCCGAATAAAAAAACTCCCAAGGAATAACCCTGGGAGTTGTAATTTGTAGTTTAGCGCTTGCTGAACTGAGGAGCACGACGTGCAGCTTTGAGGCCGTACTTCTTTCTTTCCTTCATTCTGGGGTCGCGGGTCAGGAAACCTGCAGCCTTCAGAGCGGGACGGTAGCTCTCGTCAACGAGGAGAAGAGCTCTGGAAATGCCGTGGCGGATTGCGCCGGCCTGACCGGAAACGCCGCCGCCTGCGACGGTTGCCTCGATGTCAACCTTGCCGACAGTGCCGGTGGTGACCAGGGGCTGACGAACGATGAGCTTCAGGGTCTCGAGACCGAAGTAATCGTCGATATCACGGCCGTTGATGGTGATAACACCGGTGCCGTTGGGAATGAGGTGAACGCGTGCTACAGAGTGCTTTCTGCGGCCGGTACCGTACATATAGGGTCTTTTGCACTTATAAGTTGCCATATTCTCTTCCTCCTATCAGAAACGATCCCAAACTTCGGGCTTCTGAGCTTCGTGGGTGTGTTCTGCACCTGCGAAAACACGCAGACGCTTGAGCTGCCACTGTGCGATGGTGTTCTTCTGAAGCATGCCGCGTACTGCAAGACGCATTGCGAGCTCGGGGCGCTTTGCCATCAGGTGCTTGTACTGAGTCTCCTTGAGACCGCCGACCCAACCGGAGTGAGTGCGGTAGTACTTCTGCTCGAGCTTCTTGCCGGTCAGAACTGCATCCTTTGCGTTGATGATGATGACATAGTCACCGCAGTCAACGTGAGGAGTATAGG
>JAKSQE010000041.1 GCA_024404295.1 Oscillibacter sp. | reverse complement strand
CGCCGGCGGAGCGGCGGTGGGTGCCGGACAATGGCAGCAGGCCATTCTGGCTCGGCTCCGTTCTATGAAGGAAGCAGATTTCTCCCGTTTGGACGAAGGCGGTGAGGGCCTTGGCAACCGCCTGTTTAAGACCAGTCGCACCCTGCCCAATGTGGAGTCCATTTTGGAGCAGGCGAAAACAAAGCGCTATCCTATGGCCCGCCTGCGGCGCATGGTGCTGTGGGCCTATCTGGGGATCGAACCTGCGGCCCGGCCTGCCCATGTCCCCTACCTGCGGGTCTTAGCCTGCAACGAGCGAGGCCGCACTTTATTGGCACAAATGCGCAAGACTGCCGATCTGCCGGTCATTACAAAGCCGGCAGACATTCGAACCCTACACCCTGAAGCGATCACACTCTTTGAACAGGAAGCCCGCGCTGCGGACCTTTATACCTTGGCTTACCCCGACCTGGCTGCTGCCGAAGGCAGGAAACTTTGGACGGAGGGGCCGGTCATTCTCTAAATGAGAAAGGAGCATCCCCCATGAAACGTTTGATCCCCGTCCTTCTCTGTTTTGCCCTGCTTTGTGGCTGCAGCAAAAAGCAGCCGGCCGATGACCTCCCCCCCACACAAGAACCCGAATCCATCGCCTATGAAGTAATCCCTATTCTTTACGAGGATCGTGTGGAACAGCCCGATGGTACGCTGTTGGTGCAATTCCATTTTGAATCCCCGTCTCTTCGCGCTCTGGTCAACGGAAAGCCCATGGAGGATCCATCCACACCTGCCCAGCAGGACGCGCAGGCAAAGATCGATGCATTCTCGGACGCTTTCGCCTACATTGCCTCCGAAGAAAGTCGGGCTGATACCATTGCCATGGCAGAGGAGCAGTACAGTTTCATGCCGGATTCCTTCAGTCAGGGCATGAACTATGCAGAAGAATTTACTTATGAATCCCATCAAATGGGCAATATCATCAGTATCGCAGGTATGTATTACTCCTACTTAGGTGGTGCACATCCCAACACGGCATACAGCAGTTGGAACTTCGATCTGGAAAGTGGCAAGTTCATCACACTGCCGGAGTTAGCAGAAGATCCCGAGGCCTTCACATCGGCGGTGGTGGATCTGATGGAGCAGCAGGCCATGGAGCAATTCAAAGATCCTTCTTTTGGTCTCGGTGAAAGTTTTGCCCTGGAAGATATCTACTGGCCCGACTATCGGGACGTTATGCAAAACTGGGCTGATACCGCCTCCGTTTTTTTGGATGCGTCCGGGATGCAGATCGTCTTTTCCGCTTATGATCTGGCCTCCTATGCAGCCGGTCCCCAGATGTTCACCATCCCCTATACGGCTTTGGATCCCTATTGGAGCGATGCCGGCCGTGTGACCCTGGGTCTCAACGCTTAACTGCATAAAATAAGCCTGGCAATCCAAATGGGATTGCCAGGCTTGTTCTTACTTTGTGATATGCTCGTGGTTAAAAATGTGGTCCATGCAGTAGCAATGATATCCCTCGCAGCGGGAGCAATACCGGAACTCCAGTTCCGGATACTCGGTGTCGGTGCGGCCGCAGACCTCACACTTGTGGCGATAGCCACGTGCTGTTTCCTTCTCCTTTTGCTTTTGAGCTGCCTGCTTAAAGTTGATGGTCTGATGACTGGTCTGGCGCTTCGCCACACCCCGGCGATAATCCAGCCAGTTTCTGATCTCCTCCCAGAAAAACACAAAGAAATTCAGCAAAGCGATGAGAGGAAGCAAAACGTTCAGCCAGTTCAGGATCAGCAGATTCCCGAAAATGGTCACGGCAAACGCTGCCGCTTCCAGCCATGCCAGCCATTTCACCTTGACGGGAATGATATACATGATCAGGAACTGCGTCTCCGGATACAGCATGGCAAAGGCGAAAAACATGGACTGGTTCACATAGTCTGCGCCCTCAATCACCGAGTTGCCCCATGCGATACCGGAGATCATACCCACAAGAATGGTCAGGATCACACCGAAAAGGTAGTACAGGTTAAATTTCGCAGTTCCCCACTCCCGCTCCAACGTTATGCCGATCATGTAATAGAGGAAAAGAAAGAGAATCAGGTATAATGCATGATACACACTGTAAAAGCCGGGCATAAAGATGAATGTCACCAGCCGCCAGGCCTCGCCGTGGCAGATTGCCAGCCAGTTAAAGGCCAGGAAGCTTACTGCATCATAGCCGGCAAAACATGCCAGCAGATATACGATCACATTGCCGATCACGATATAGCGCATCAAACCCTGAACGCCAAAATTAGGGTGTTTCATCGCAAATCGATCTATGGCGGAACTTATTTTTTTCAATGTAAGTGCTCCTTTTTATTGCAAAATTTACCATTGTTATTTTGCATTATACCCGAATGCAGCTTAAAAGTCATCACCAATTTATGAATTCCGGAGCTCATAAAAATTTTTGTCCAAGTATTTGGCACTTTCTGTTGACAAAATCCATTCTGATATGATAGACTATATAAGCGTTTGAGAGACGGGAAGCCGTTCTATTGATGGAGAGATGTCCGAGCGGTTTAAGGAACCGGTCTTGAAAACCGGCGAGGTGCGAGCCTCCGTGGGTTCGAATCCCACTCTCTCCGCCAACTAAATCACGACCTGCGGAAGTACCCAAGAGGCCGAAGGGGCTCCCCTGCTAAGGGAGTAGGCTGGATAAAACCGGCGCGAGGGTTCAAATCCCTCCTTCCGCGCCACAACAAAGCCGTTCTATTTGTCATAAATAGAACGGCTTTGTTGCATTTTACGCAATATATGTGTTCCAAAAGTTTTATACAGTCTCCTGCGATCCCAATCGTTTCGGAACATCCTAAGGATTGCAAGCGCTGACAATCAATGATACAATCAAAAAATACAGAATATCCACGTTCTCCGTATTCTCACGCTTCACAGCAAATGAGGTGATTTTATGACAGTTGTCATCATCGGCGGCGGTGCCTCCGGTATGATCGCAGCTTTGACGGCTGCGCAAAACGGACACCACGTCCAGATTTTAGAGCGGCAGGCCCGTGTGGGGCGAAAGCTGCTCTCCACCGGCAACGGACGCTGTAATCTGACGAATTTAAATATGGGTGAAACCCATTATCACGGACAGTCTCCTGCATTTATACGCCCTGCCATGAGTCTCTTTGGCACACAGCAGACTCTGGACTTTTTCCATGGTCTGGGACTGCTGACAGTAGCTGAGGAAAGCGGCCGGGTCTACCCATTGTCCGATCAGGCCGGCAGCGTGGTGGATGTGCTGCGCTTTGCCTTGGAGGAAGCTGGCGTGGAAGTCCGCACCGGCTTTGAAGTGTCCGCTCTCAAAAAGAAAGGCGACGTCTTCCGCATTACCTCCGCCGAGGGCGAAATGTTGACTTGCGACCGGGTCCTCATCTGCTGCGGCGGCATGGCGGGCGGCAAGCTGGGCGGCACGCAAAGCGGCTATGAACTGTTGAAAGCACAGGGGCATAGCGCTACCAAGCTCTTCCCTGCTCTGGTGCAGATCAAAACAGATAACACCTATGTGAGATCTCTCAAAGGCGTCCGAGCCGATGCGGCTGTGGAACTGCGTCAAGGTGAGACTGTTCTGGACGCCTCTCAGGGCGAAGTGCAATTTACCGAGTTCGGCATCAGCGGCCCTGTGGGATTTGAGCTATCCCGCACTGCAGCCACCGCAAAGGGAAAACTCACCGCCCACATTGACCTGCTGCGTCAGGTCTCCATGCCGCAGCTCCAGCAGGCGTTGGAGGATCGTGTCCGCACCATGCCCCACCTGACCATGGAAAATCTGCTGGTAGGTCTTCTGCACAACCGCCTTGGACGTACCGTTCTTCGATACGCCGGTTACGGTCTGGCAGATCCGGTACGATCCCTACGCCCTGCCGATCTAAAGCGCATCGCCGCAGCCATGAAAGACTTTGCCCTGCCGGTACTGGGCGTTCATGGCTTTGATGGCGCACAGGTCACAGCCGGAGGCATCCATACCGATGAATTTGACCCTCAGACTTTGCAAAGCCGGTTGGTCTCCGGTCTGTACGCAGCCGGTGAGGTGCTGGACATTGACGGCGACTGCGGCGGCTACAACCTGCAGTGGGCGTGGGCCAGCGGCTATCTGGCAGGCCTGCTTAAATAATTTTTCTTTTCCCTGTTGCAACGGGATTTTTGCCGTGCTATAGTGAATGTAGTTTTTTTAACAAAGCCACATACAAAACTAAGGAGGGTTGAAGATGAACTATCAGGAAGAATATCGCAAGAAACTAACAACCGCAGAAGAAGCGGTCAAAGTCGTGGAATCCGGCATGTGGATCGAGTACGGTTGGAGTACCGGCACTGCCAATGTGCTGGATCAGGCGCTGGCGAATCGCTACGAGGAGCTGAAAGACGTGAAGATCCGTGGCGGAATTTTGACACGTCGCCCTGCCATTGCAGATGTTCCCAACGCACCGGAGCATTTCTGCTGGAACTCTTGGCATCTGAGCGGCATTGAGCGCAAGATGATGCAGGAAGGCCTGGCCTATTACATTCCTCTGCGCTATTCCGAGCTGCCCTATTACTATCGGGATAACATCCAGTCTGTGGAAGTGACCATGATGCAGGTCGCGCCTATGGATGAGCACGGTTGGTTCAACTTCGGCCCCAATGGCTCCCACTTGAAGGCGGTCTGCGACATCTCCAAGCACATTATCGTGGAGGTCAACCGCAATATCCCCGTCTGCCTGGGCGGCTATGATAACTGCGTCCATATCAGCCAGATCGATGCCATCGTGGAGGGCGAAAATCCTCCCATGGAAACCATGCCCAGCGCCGGTGCTCCCTCTGAGGTGGATCTGGCTGTGGCCAATCTGGTACTGCCGGAGATCCATGACGGCTGCTGCCTGCAGCTTGGTATCGGCTCTATGCCGAACACCATCGGCAAGCAGATCGCCGCATCCGGCCTGAAAAACCTGGGCGTTCACTCGGAGATGTATGTCGATTCCTTTGTGGAGATGACTGAGGCAGGCTGCATCAACGGCTCCTGCAAGCCCTTTGATAAGGGGCGTCAGGTCTATGCCTTTGCAGCCGGCACACAGAAACTATATGATTTCCTGAACAACAATCCCGAGTGCATGATCGCCCCGGTAAGCTATGTCAACGACATTGCCCGTGTCTCTCAGATCGACAATTTCATCTCCATTAACGGTGCCGTGGATATCGACCTGTACGGTCAGATCTCTTCGGAGTCCACCGGTACGCAGCACATTTCCGGCTCCGGCGGTCAGCAGGACTTCGTCATGGGCGCTTATCTGTCCAAGGGCGGCAAGAGCTTTATCTGCTGCTCCTCTACTGTAAAGGATAAGAAGACCGGTGAGCTGAAGTCCCGTATCCGCCCCACCCTGCTGGAGGGTACGATCGCCACCTGCACCCGCACCAATCTCATGTGGCTGGTCACGGAGTACGGCAAGTTCAATGCCAAGGGCAAGTCCACCTGGGAGCGTGCAGAGGGCCTGATCGAGTTGGCTCACCCCATGTTCCGGGAAGAACTCATCAAAGAAGCGGAGAAAATGCACATCTGGCGCCGCTCCAATAAAATCTAAGTTGAATCATTGAGGAAAACTGTTATGAAATGGCTCATTGCATCGGATATCCACGGTTCCGCATATTACTGTGAAAAGCTGCTGGCCGCATTCCAGAAAGAACAGGCAGATCGCCTGTTGCTGTTGGGCGACCTCCTTTACCACGGCCCCCGCAACGATCTCCCTAAGGGATACGATACGAAAGCCGTCACAGCCATGTTAAACGCTCTAAAAGATAAGATCACCGCAGTCCGTGGAAACTGCGATGCAGAAGTCGATCAATGGGTCTTGGAATTCCCCATGCTGGCAGACTATACCATCATCCGCGAAAACAATGTTTCCATCTTCGCAACACACGGCCATCTGTTTCACGAGAACAGTCTGCCCTCCCAGATCGATGGAAGCATTCTCCTACACGGTCATACGCATATTCCCCACTGTAACCAGCACGAGAATTATGTGTGCATGAACCCCGGCTCCGTTTCCATTCCCAAAGAGGGCCAGCCTCACGGATACATGGTCTTTGAAGATTCGCTCTTTCTTTGGAAGGACCTTGACGGCGTGGAATATAAGCGTTATCAGATCTCATAACAGATCCAACCATTCTCTCAGCCATACAGAACGCACTCGAATGTCGATCGAGTGCGTTCTTTTTTGTTTGCCACAAATCCGGCAGATTGCTTAACCCCGCTTTGTATGCTTTGCGTTTTTTGTCTGGTACAGCGCAGAATCTGCCTGACGAAACAGCGCCTCGTAGTCCCTTACTTCCGCAGAAACATAGGCCGCTCCCGCACAGCCGGAGACCGTGTCATGCAGTTCCGGCAGGTGGATATCCTCCACTGCCCCGACCCATCTGTCAATACACCGGTTCACGACCTCCGGGTCTGTTACATTGGGTAGAAACACGATAAATTCGTCCCCTCCAAACCGTCCTTTCATATCGTTGGAACGAAAACAGTTTTGGATCCGTTGTCCGGCCTCTGCCAATACCAGATCTCCCACAGCGTGGCCATAGGTGTCGTTAATGGTCTTGAAACGGTCCAGATCCATAATGATCAGACAGCCGGAGGCAGACTCCTGCCTTAAATACTGCCGGATCCGTAATTCAAAGGCATGTTTTTCCAGCAGGCCGGTCAGGCGATCCGTATCCCGCTCATGCTCAATGTAGTGCCGCTGCAGAATATTCATGCGTTTCATCGCCTGTGCGCTTGCGTTCATGGGAACGGAGATCAACAGGAAAAACACGGCATTTACCATGTCGATGGACGCAACTTCCGGCGTTTTGACCACCCGTGCTGCAACACAGAACCCAAAGACCGCCGTGCAGGAGATCCCTGTGGCCCACCGAATATCCATGATAAACAAAAGCGGTGCTACGACCAGCAGCACGCAAAACGCGGTAGCGGAGCTGTACTGACTGCCAAAGGTGCCCAGATACCCCGTGTACAAAAGCAATCCTGCATAAAACAGATAGGCCAATACCGTACTGCTGCACAAATTCCACTCGCTGTTGACCAGACTCACCAAAAGCAGCTGCATTGCAAACACCGCTACAATGCCGTACCCCCTCGTATCTCCCGCCACCGATGGAGTGAGGGGGGACATTGTCGCCAAAGCAAGAAATCCCAGTGCGGCGATGGATGTATACAGCAAGACCCGTACTCGATTGTACGTCTCGATCTCGTTGCATATTTCCGGAGGGTGTTTTCCTAAAACAGCAAGCAGTTGTTTTGTCCGCAATCCCATAGTTTTGAAAGACGCTTTGAAATCAGTCATATTTTCTCCTCATAAACCCTTCATTTCACTGTGTCCTTAGAGGACAAAATCTCAGATCAAGTCCTTGATCGCAATGGGTTCGAATGGAGTTTAATTCCGTCCACGGTAAAATATGCCAACAAACTTTTAGGACAAAACATCCGAAAAAACAGATCTTTCCTTTTTGGATCCCAAATACGTATCCAAAATTTTCACGAAGTTTTCTGCATGACCGGGTGCATGTCAGAATAGGCATAAACGAAACGTGGTGGTACTGCAAGTGCCAAAACAAACCGGATGGACGGCTAAACCGGTGGAGGAATGTTCATGAATCAAGTACTGCGTGAAGAAAAGAAATTTTTGATCGGCATCCATGACTTTTTGCAGGCCAGCAACAGGTTGGAGCAGGTGCTGATCCAGGATCCCCATAATGGAACGCATGGCTATGTGATCCGTTCGCTCTATTTTGATACCCCTCTTGATGATGATTTTATGGAAAAGCTGGACGGCACGGAACTGCTCCGGAAGATCCTGCTCCGCATCTATGACCCCGGGCACAATTTCGCCATGTTGGAAATGAAGCAAAAGGAAGGCGATCAGCAGTTGAAACGTTCTCTCCGTGTTTCCAAAGCCCATGCGCAGCGGCTGCAGCAGGGGGACTATACCCCGTTACTGTCCTACAAAGAGCCTTTTGCCGCAGAACTGTATGCGTACATGCACTGGAAATGCTACCGTCCGAAAACCGTTGTGGAATATCATCGAAAAGCATTTATTGCCAAGGAAAACAAAATTCGTGTCACCTTCGATAACCAGATCGCCGCCACAGAGAGCTGCTTCGACTTATTCTCTCCGCATTTGAATATGAATCCTGTGCTGGACCCCTTTCAAGTGGTTCTGGAAGTCAAGTTTAACGGCTTCCTCCTGAATTATATTCAGGGCTTGATCAACAGCATTGATAAAAGCGAATTGTCCGTCAGCAAATATTATCTGGCTCGGCAAAATGCCTATCAGACGCATTTATGATTGGGAGGAAAACAACATGAAAGATCAACTTTACACCATTTTCCAGAATTCCGGCAACCTCTCTCTTTGGCAGATCACCATGCATATCGTGGTGGCGGCCATTCTGGGGTTTGTTATCTTCCTTTCCTACGCCATCACCCATCGAGGCACGATCTACAGTAAAAAGTTCAATGTCTCTCTGGTGGTGCTGACCATTCTGACCGGCACAGTCATGACCGTCATCGGCAATAACATCGCTCTGTCTCTGGGCATGGTGGGTGCTTTGTCCATCGTCCGTTTCCGTACTGCCATCAAGGACAGCCGTGATACCGTTTACATCTTCTGGACGATCATTGTGGGCATTTGCTGCGGCGTGGGGGATTACGAAGTTGCCGCTATCGGCAGTGCGGTGACCTTTGCCGCACTGTTCCTGCTGGGTTGCATCAAAGGCGAGACCCGCATGCTGATGATCATTCGTGCCTCCCGAAGCAAACAGCCGGATATCCAGTCTTACATATTCAAAACCTTTCACAACAAAGCGATCCTCCGCGTCCGCAACACCACGGAAGAGTCTGTGGAATTTATTTATGAGATCTCTTCCAAGGTCCTGCAGCAGGTGGAAAAGACCGGCAAAAATGTGATAGACGAGATCTATCGGCTCAACAGCATCGAGTATGTCAATCTTGTGATGCAGAATGATGAGGTGTCCAACTGATGCGATGGCGCAGCATTTTCATTTGCGGAACGCTGCTTTGCATCCTCCTTGTTTCCAGTTCTCTGCGGGCTGAGGCAAAGATGCCACGGTATCACCAGCACCTGATGGCGGAGGAAAAGCGACCCTGCACCCACGACAGCGCCCTGTTTTGCACGCACCTCCCATTGGTGGAGATTGAGACGGATGATCAGGCCATTCCGGGCAAAGCCATATTGGAGGGCAATCGGAAAGTGGGATACACCACCGCAGAAGACGGATCCGACCGCATCGAAGCTCATCTCAAGGTGATCGACAACTCCGGCACGAACAACCATGCGGCGGATCCCCCCGCCTTGGAGAGCGATATCATCATCCACGTTCGTGGGAACTCTTCCCGCCGGTTTGATAAGAGTTCCTACAAGATCAAGCTGGTTGGCCCTGACGGCAAAAGCAATCCACAATCGATGATGGGGATGGATGCCCACCACGAGTGGGTACTTCACGGCCCGTTTCTGGATAAGACACTGCTGCGCAATTACATGTGGTACAACATTGCAGGCGAGATCATGGACTACGCTCCCAATGTCCGCTTCTGTGAGGTTCTGCTCAACGGGGAATATCAGGGGTTATATGTGATGTTGGAGAGCATCACTGCAGGGGAAAACGGTGCCAGGCTTCCCCTCTCTGTGGAGAAAAAAGACAATTCGTACAGCGGCTATCTGCTGTGTCTGGACCGTGCTTTTGCCCCCTCTCTTCAAAACGCCAACACCTTCACGAAGTATGCGATGCGGCGAAAGCACGATCTGGAGATCGTATACCCCGGTGCAGCTAATCTAACTCCGGAGCTCAGTCAGGCCATTACGCAGGATTTTTCCGCCTTTGAAAAGGCATTGTACTCCTACGATTATGACGAC
>JAKSQE010000040.1 GCA_024404295.1 Oscillibacter sp. | reverse complement strand
TTTTGCAGCAGACGGCGAACGGTATTCGTCAGGGGGATGGTGCGCTCCGGCAGGCAGATTTTATCTCCTTCCATGTCCACCTGCTCCCAGGTCAGCGTTACCATTTCGCCGGCCTGCAATCCCATCTGCCAGGTCATCCACATAGCGATGCCCTGGGCAGTATTTTGCTCCGCCTGCAGAATTTTCCAGAGTTTGAACTCGTCCAGTTCTGCCGGTGCAGTCGGTGTCTCCTCCTTGGGAGCGCTGCGCTCCGCCGCATCAGCAAAACAGGCATGGAATGTGGTCACCGACATGCCGGATATGCGGAGAACATAGGGCCAGTCGTGGGTCTCCAGCTGGCGGAGAATGAAGTCGTGGCGCAAGTCCTTCAAACGCACATCGGACAGACCGCCCTTTTCCAGCGTAATACGCGCCAGGCGGGAGATGGATTCCGGGGAAAGTTTCTCTTTCAGCCTGTCAGAGATCAAGACATACGGCGACAGGGACTGTCCACGCTCCAGACGAGCCTGCAGACATTCCGCCATTTCAGGGCACAGTGGAACTTCCCGATCCGGCAGAGCAATAACGCCTTCTTCGAAACGCACATCCTGCCATGTCAAACTGCCGATCTCATCACGTGTCAGACCCTGCTGCCACGCTAAGCGCAGGAGGAGCGTTGCGGCACTGTCCGGATCATCATTCAACAAACGGCGCAATGCCGTTTCATCCGGCCGATGAATGTTATATGCCACGAAAGCCACCCCCTTTTTCTTTTTATGTTATTTTCGTATTACAAGCACAAAGAATGTCTATTTTTTTGGTTTTTTGAGCAAAATATCAAACAATATGCTTAGTATTATAAGCATGGCATTTTGTTTTCGTCAAGTAGCATTTTTATTAGACTAATGATAGTATAGTGGGGGCAATATCATGGTACAAAAGAAAAAGCTATTGAATATTGATGTCAGAGAACGGATTCGACAATGCCGAGAGCGTTGTGGAATGACGCAGGAGCAGCTGGCCGAGCAAATCAGCCGCTCAACGCAGTTTATTTCTACCATCGAGCGCGGCAAAGCCGGCGCTTCACTGGAAACCATCATAAATTTATGTGAAGTACTTGGTACGTCAGCAGATTATTTATTGCGTGGGTTAGACACGACCGCACATTCGGATTATATTGCCGCTAAGCTGTCCCTCCTTTCGCCGGAGCAGTTGGCCGTTGTAAGCCGAATGGCCGATGACCTTTTATCATTACTCCACACAGATTCCAAGCCAGTTGATGATTAACTTTCCTTTTCGGCGAAAAAGAGGGGGTCGTCCCGGCTTTTTTGTCCCTGCACTTTTTCCATTTTTTTCTAATTTTGCATGAAGATCCGCTTCGCCCAATTTGCTAAAAAAACGTCTCTCCTGCATAAATTGCAGGAGAGACGTTTTGATATTGTTGTAAAAAACATTACTTTACATAGTAAACATAGTCCGGCTTACGGGGTGCCGGTGCACCAGGCTCCTTTGCGGCATACCCCAACACGCAATGGCCGATACCCTCATAGTTTCCGGTAGTTCCACGCTGTTGCAAAATTGCCTTGCCGTCGTCGGTATCAACCACTTCCCGTGCGCGGTTGATCCAACAGCTTCCAACTCCCAGTGCCTCGGCGGCATTCATCAGGTTGCCCATCACCAGACTGCCGTCGTAAACATAGGTGGGAATATCCCGATTGGCCAGAACCACCAACACCTCCGGTGCGCCATAAAACGGGTCACCATCTTTGCCTAAAACGGCTGCATTCATAGCAGAAAGGCGGTCACGCAGTTCCTGATTGGTCACAGCTATGATCATGGGGGACTGCTTGCCCATGCCGGAAGCGGCATAGGTTCCGGCTCTGATAATTGCCTCCAGTTTCTCTTCCTCAATCAGTTCCGGACGGAATGCGCGGCAGCTTCTTCTGCTTTCTAAAACCTTTAATGTTTCATTCATATGTAATCCCTCTTTCCGATTAGTCAATCACGTTCGTTAAGGTTCCGATCCTCTCGATCCTACAGCTCACCACGTCACCGTGTTTCAGGAATGTAGGCGGAGTCATACCCATTCCTACGCCTGCCGGCGTACCCGATGCAATAATCGTACCGGCCTGTAATGTCATTCCCTCGCTTAGGATCCCGATTATCTCCGGAATTCCGGTGATCAGCAGTTCCGTGGTGGAATCCTGCCGAAGTTCTCCGTTGACCGTGCAGGAAATGCCCAGTTTCGGAGGGAATGCGATCTCATCTGCTGAGACGATGCACGGCCCCATGGGAGTAAATCCATCCAGACTCTTACCCAGATACCATTGCTTGTGACGGGTCTGCAGATTCCGGGCACTGACATCATTCACAATCGTATAACCGAAAATGTAATCCGCCGCATCCTCTTTCTTTACATTTTTTGCATCTTTTCCAATAATAACACCCAGTTCGCATTCATAGTCCAGAGCATCCACCAGATCCGGATAAGACGGAATCGGATCTCCGGTTCCCTGGGAATAGTTGACGCGCTTGGAAAAGAAAATGGGATAGGGGCGCTCTCCGCCAAATGCCGCACGGGAATAGCGGTCAGCTTCCTCCGCGTGGGCCGCATAGTTGATGCCCAGGCAAAGCACATCCTGTTTTGGGCGAGGAATTGGAGAAAGGAGCTTCACCTGCCCCTCCACTTTCGGTGCATCTGTCGGAATCTGTGCAATACCTCCGGCTTGAATCAGCGCATTCATGTCCTGAAAGTCATTCAGCAGATACAGCGTCTCTCCGTCCAAACTCGCTGCGATCTTTTCCGTGCCCCGCTCTAAAATCGTGTAATAGCGCATCCGTATCACCCTTTTCTGATGTTTTGACTGGAGTTGTTTCGAATTATGCGTTTATGCCCATGTGAAGTGATCTGCTCCTGCACCCAGTTCAAAATGGTACTTAACGATCCCTAAGTCCATCTTGGCATAGGGCCCAAGCTTTGCCGTGGCAGTGAGTTTTCCACCGTGTTCTTTGAAATAGAACTTCTGCTGATTGACTGCAGTAGGCGCCAGCAAAGCCGCATCCATCCCCCGGCGAAACCACGCCGGAGAATCTTCCCGCACCTCAGCCAGTTTATCCAGCGGCTTGCTCTTGTGCGGCACACCCTGATCTTCGCCATAGCCCAACGCAATGACGGCATGACGCTTCTCTCCTGCCGCAATCTCAGCTGTCACTTTGCCCTTCTTATAGGTCAGTGCTACCCAGCAAGTATTGAGTCCCAGTTCCTGTGCCAGCAAAACCAGCTTTTCACCATAGTAGCCAATGGCTTCATCGGCGTCTTTTGGGCCAACCATGGCAAAATAGTTGCGGCAGCCTTTGAACACGCCGTAGTGCGCCTTACCGGCACGAAACGCCTCTGGCTCTTCCGTAAATAACTGCACATGCAGGCCGGCCTTCTCGTTGATTTCGTCGATTTCAGCCTGCAATATCGCCACTTTTTCCGCTTCTATGGGGCGATTTGCGTATTTTCGCACAGAGTGCCGTGCTTTCATGAGTTCAAACGGATCCATGATACCCTCCGTATAATTTTTGGTATAGATTTACAAATAGTATACCACATTTTTTCGAAAAGAACTGCAAAATCTGGCGACCAGTTCTTTTTTAGAACGGACTCTTGCTGAGCATCTCCACAAAGTCGCTCATAGCCTCAGAGATCTTGATCTGCTGGGGGCAAACCTGCTCGCAGCTGCGGCAGCCTACGCAATTTCCAGGGCGCTTCTCAGCAGGCATACTGCCCACCGCCATAGGAGCCAGAAATCCGCCGCCGGTGATCTTGTGCTCGTTATACAGAGCGATCAGTTCGGGGATCGGCAGCTCCTGAGGGCAGTGGCTGGTGCAGTAGTGGCAGGCGGTACAGGGTAGTCCGCCCCGTTTCACTTCCTCATCCATCAGCTCCACCAGTTTGTCAAACTCTGCAGCGGACAGCGGGGCATCGGTCTTCCAGGTCTCCATATTGGCCTTCAGCTGTTCCATGCTGGACATACCGGACAGCACCATGGTGACACCCGGAATGCTCTGCAGGAAACGGAATGCCCATGCGGGAACGGTTTCGTTGGGGCGAAGCTTCTTCAGTTCGGCTGTCATCTCGTCGGTGGCTTTGGCCAGCTTACCGCCCCGAAGGGGCTCCATGACCCAAACGGGAATGCCGGCTTTGGTGACCAGCTCCACCTTTTCCTTTGCGCCCTGGAAGTGCCAGTCCATGTAGTTTAACTGCAGTTGGCAAAATTCCATGTGTTGGCCGTAAGCGTCTAAAAACCGCTGAATGACCTCCACGCTGCCGTGGGCGGAGAAGCCCAAATGTTTGATGCGGCCGTTCTTCTTCTGCTCCAGCAGATAGTCTAAAATGCCGAATTTGGGATCCAGATAGTCGTCCACATTGCCCTCGTAGACGTTATGAAATAAGTAAAAATCAAAGTGTGGGGTCTGACACTTCTCCAACTGCTTTTCGAAGATCTCCTTGACCTTCGGCATGTTGGAGGGGTCATACCCGGGGAACTTCGTTGCCAGATAGAAGCTCTCGCGGGGATATTTAGACAGGTATTTGCCTGCAACCAGTTCGGAGTTGCCATTGTGATAACCCCATGCAGTGTCGAAATAGTTGATACCGTTACCGTAGGCGTAGTCGATCATCTCTGCTGCCGCCGCTTCATCGATCTCTCCGTCACGTCCGTTCACAGTCGGCAGGCGCATCATGCCAAGGCCCATGCCGGATAACTCTAAATCCTGAAATTTCCGTGTAATCATTTTGTGTTCCTCCTTATTTTCCCTCGTCCCAAGTGAGGACTCCGGTCTCCGCCGCAACCTCATACCGGGCGATCTTATAATTTAATTTATCCAACATCTCGTCGATGGCACGACGCTGAGCCAGCAACGTTTCCCGTTGCTGCTCCAACAGGTGAAGCCGGTCGGGGATCGTCTCGTTGCCCAGCTCAAACAAACGGCGGTATTCCGCCATCGCTTCCACCGGAAGGCCGGCAGAGCGCATACACTTGGCAAGCTGCACCCAGTTGATATCCGTTTCCTGATAATCCCGGATACCACTCGAGGTTCGGTGCACGGGCGGGATCATACCCACACGTTCGTAATAACGCAGGGTATCAATGGGAATATCATAAATTTTGCTCACTTCTTTAATGGTCATGGAGCATTTCCTCCTGTAAAATTGCTTCTTATTTCTATTATAAACCTTAGAGTTCACTCCAAGGCAACCGTTTTTTATAGAAGTTTTTGTCATTCTTTTATTTGCTTTTCCCCTTATACCTATAATAAGTGAAATTGATTGCTTTATTGGATAACTTCGCGACAGTCTCTTAATGGGGGTAAAATGTTACGGTATCGCCGTCAAAAACTGCATATTTTTTCAACATAATAGATAAAAATACAGAAACAGGGTTGACACCCTCGGGCTTATGGGTGTAAAATTCCATCAATCTCTCGCGAAACTTGATGGAAGGAGACCGACCATGAAGAAGCAGACCATGATGATCATGATGGAGATGCGCATGTGCCACATGTGCATGTTTTATGGTGCGCTTTCTTCCAAACAGTTCTCCCATCATGATGCAGAGATGCAGACCATGTAACGTCTGAACAATCTGTTTTGAACGGGAAGCTCTTTGGAGTTTCCCGTTTTATTTTGATTGAAGGATGGTACAGTTTTATGCAGTATGCAATCCGGCAACTGATCCGGAACAATCTCCGATTGGGTCGAATGTGAAGTTTCCAACTTCTATTCTATATACCATATTGAAAAATTAAGAATTCATTATTTATTTGAAAGGAAGTACCCCACCATGAAAAAGATCGTTTCTCGCCTGTTCACTGCCGCTCTGGCACTGTCTCTCGTCCTCTCCCTGGCTGCCTGCGGCGCCAAGAAGAGCACTGAGATCACCATCGCTGTTCCCAACGACACCACCAACGAAGCTCGCGCACTGCTGCTGCTGCAGGAGCAGGGTCTCATTAAGCTGAAGGACGGCGCCGGCATCACCGCCACCATCCTGGACATTGCTGAGAACCCCCACAACATCAAGTTCAACGAGGTTGAGGCCGCTCAGCTGCCCAACGTGCTGAAGGACGTTGACTACGCTGTCATCAATGCAAACTATGCCATCGCCGCCAACCTGAACCCCGCTAAGGACGCTCTGGGTCTGGAAGGCTCTGCCTCTGCTTACGGCAACATCCTCTGCGTCAAGGAAGGCAATGAGAATGAGCCCCTGGTGAAGGCTCTGGCCGCCGCTCTGGAGAGCCAGAAGGTTGCTGACTTCATCGCTGAGAAGTATGACGGTTCCGTTATCTCCATCGTGAACAACCCCACCGACGGTTTCGACAGCAGCATCGACTATGCCGCACTGGCCGGCCAGACCGTTTCTGTTGCCGCTTCTCCCGCTCCTCACGCTGAGATCCTGGCTGTTGCCAAGGAGATCCTGGCTGAAAAGGACATCACTCTGGACATTCAGGAGTTCAGCGACTATGTGGTTCCCAACAACGTGGTTGAGGACGGCACTGTGACCGCAAACTACTTCCAGCACATCCCCTATCTGGATGACTTCAACGCTGAGAACGGCACCCACATCGTGGCTGTCACCGCTCTGCACGTGGAGCCCCTGGGCATCTACGGCGGCAAGCAGTCCACTCTGGATGCTCTGAAGTAAGAACCATGATTGAGATCCAGAACCTTTCCAAAACCTTCGCTCTGGCGGATGGCAGCGTAGAAGCCCTGAAGGACGTCTCGCTGACCATCCCCGATGGCGATATCTACGGCATCATCGGCATGAGTGGTGCCGGTAAGAGTACATTGGTGCGCTGCATCAACCTCTTGGAGCGCCCCACCTCCGGTACCGTGCGCATTGACGGGCAGGATCTGCTGTCCCTCTCCGAAAAGGAGCTGCGTGCTGTTCGGCAGAATGTGACGATGATCTTCCAGAGTTTCAACCTGCTGATGCAGAAAACTTGCCTGAAAAATGTCTGCTCTCCGGCGGTCAGCAGCAGCGCGTGGCAATCGCCCGCGCACTGGCCACCAATCCGAAGGTCCTGCTCTGCGACGAGGCCACCAGCGCTTTGGATCCCAGCACGACCCACTCCATTCTGGAGCTGATCCGTGATATCAATCAGAAGCTGGGCATTACCGTTGTGATCATTACCCACCAGATGAGCGTGGTGGAAGATGTTTGCCGCCATGTGGCAATTCTGGAAAATGGTGTGGTGGCCGAGGAGGGCGAGGTCAGCGAAGTCTTCTCCCGTCCCAAGTCTGCTGCAGCCCGCCGTCTGGTCTTCCCCGAGGGAAATGACGCCAGCTTGCTGTGTACCGTTCCCGGCGCACGACTGATTCGTGTCGTATTTAACGGTGCCGATGCAACCGGCACTCCCATGATCGCCCGCATGGCTACCGAAATTGGTGTAGAGGCCAACATCGCTTACGCTTCCACCCGTGGCATTGACGGCAAGGCATACGGTTCTATGCTGTTGAGCGTGGCCGACGAAAACGACAACGTCACAAAGGCCATCGCCTATTTGACCCGTACTGCGGATGTGATCGCACAGGAGGTGGACGTCCATGCTGAATAATCTGTTTCAGGCGGAGGCCATTGCCGAGTCTCTGGAAATCGTCAAGAGCCAGTTCGCCATGTCCCTGTGGGAGACGCTGTATGTCACTCTGGCTGCTACCCTGATCGCATTTATTATCGGCTTACCTCTGGGTGTGCTGTTGGTGGTAGGCGAGTCTGACGGACTGATGCCCCTGCCTAAGTGGCTGCTGCAGGTTTTGAACGCTTTTATCAACCTGCTGCGCTCCATTCCCTTCCTGATCCTGATGATTCTGGTGTTCCCCTTAACCCGCTTCATCGTGGGTACTGCCGTTGGTACTGTGGCCTCCATTGTGCCTCTGAGCATTGCCGCTTTCCCCTTCGTATCCCGTCTGGTGGAAAGCAGCTTGCGGGAACTGAACCCCAACATTCTGGAGATGTCCCGCAGTATGGGTGCCTCTCCCATGCAGACCATCTGCAAGGTGATGCTCCCCGAGGCACTGCCTTCCCTGATCTCCAACGGAACCATCGCTGTGACCACCATTCTGGGCTACACCGCTATGAGTGGTATCATCGGTGGCGGTGGTCTGGGTAAGATCGCCATCAACTACGGCTACTATCGTTACAAGTATCTGGTCATGCTGCTGGCCGTGATCCTGCTGGTGGTTTTGGTGCAGCTGTTCCAAAGCATCGGCACCCACCTTTCTCAGAAGCTGGACAAGCGTCTGAAGAAATAAGGATGAACCGGCAATTATTGCAGTAGAAAGAGAATTGCATGAAACACCGACGAGACATAGTCTCGTCGGTGTTCTTGTTTCTTGTGTTCATTGTTCTTTTGTTCAAACTTCTTTTGTCCTGTTGCGCACATGGTGTTTTATATCCATATCGTTTTATTTCGGCATCACGAGATTCGCAGGATGCGCACGGTAGCGGCGCATAGGTTCCTCAATAGATCGGATCGCCGTGGTAGCTCCCAGCTGTTCCACTGTGCAGGAGGCTGTGGCGCACGCAAAGCGGCCGCATTCCTCCAAGGATAAGCCCTCCAGCAATCCCCATAAAAATCCCGCTGCGAAGCAGTCTCCCGCGCCGGTGGTGTCCACCACGGTTTGAACCGGATAGGCCGGAATTTTGAACTGCTCCGTTTTTGTTCGGATCAGACAGCCCTCACCGCCGCATTTGACCACCGCACAGGAAACCCCTTCCTCTATCAAGATCTGAGCATTTTTCTCCGCATCTTTCTCTCCGGTCAGCCGTGTGATCTCCTCCCGATTGGGGAAGAAATAATCCACATAAGGCAGCAGCCCACGCACGTCCTTCAAGGTTTCCCCTCTTTTGGGATTGGTCATATCTACTGCCAACGTTCTACCGGTGTCTTTCACTCTGCGAAAGATCCGTTCCATAGCAGGAACATCCAGTTGAGGGGAGACGAACATGCTGGCGAAGCTTACAAGATCCGCCGCTGTGTCTAAATACGCTTCCACATCCGCCTCGGAAAGGGCCCGCAGGCTGCCCTTTGGGTTGGATAAGAACCGTCTTTCTCCCTGATCGTCCACCAATACAATATTCACACCGGTTTCCAGTCCTGCTTCCCGCTTGATGTGTGCTGTCTCCACGCCAGCGCTTTTCAAATACTCCTGCACGCGGTCTCCCGCCTCATCGCATCCGATTTTAGAGATCAGATCCACCGTTCGTCCCATACGGCTCAGAGCCACGGACTCATTCAATGCGTCCCCGCCAAATGCAATTTTGACAGAGTTCATTGGGGTGGAATAGGCTGCAAAGATTTGCGGTGTCACCGGCCCTGCCAGCACGTCCATGATCGCAGCACCAATGATTGTAATTTCCGGTTTCAACATGTTGGGTTCCCTCTCATTTTTTCTTTGAGTATATTTTTCTTATGCAGTTCTGTCAAGCGGTGCAACCGCACGAAGTTCTGATGTTGTGTTGAAAACCGTTTGTCGTGTATTTTTCTTGTGTTTTCCTTCTTATTTTTGCTATAATTACGATATGTACTATACGATATGAGATGGAAAGCCCCGCGTGCGGCTTTGTTGGTTGGTAAAGGAGATCCCTATGTACACCTTTCTCATCTGCTTTCTTTCGGGCCTCGCTGCCGGTCCCGGTACCGGTTTTGCGGGCATGAGTGCCGCAGCCGTCATTAGTCCCATGCTGTTTACCTTTTTGAATCTGCCTGCCTACGAGGCTGTGGGGATTGCGTTAGCCAGTGACGTGTTGGCCAGTGCCGTTAGCGCCTACACCTATGGAAAAAACAAGAATCTGGACATTAGAAATGGCATCGTCATGATGCTCAGCGTGTTGGCTATGACTCTGTTCGGCAGTTGGGTGGCAAGTAAAGTTCCCAACCACACGATGGGTACTTTTTCTGTGTTTATGACGTTTTTGTTGG
>JAKSQE010000004.1 GCA_024404295.1 Oscillibacter sp. | reverse complement strand
GAGGTCACGAACGGGCTTTTGAGGGCCGTCGACGGGTTTGTCTCCGGCGCTGAGAATCGTGGAATGGAGCGCAGACGAAACGGACGAATTTAACAAGGAAAATATAACCAACAAGAAAGCGACCGGTCTCCGGTCGCTTTTTTGCATATTTTCCTGATGGAGGAAAACACTACTTCTGTATTAAACATGACAGGAGGTTTTCAGATGCATACAGTAGATCGGAAACGAATTGCCGCATTAGCACTGGCGGCGATCTTGCTGAATGGCAGTGCTTCGGCAATTTTTGGTATGGGAAAGCAAAAGAGCGTGACGGTGCCGGAAGAAGGAGCGCCGGTGGCACAGGACTTAAGCATCAGCACCTATCGAGGAGTTCCTTATGAAGCGCAGCTGTTGGCATATGACAGCGAAGGAGATGACATGACCTTTTCCGTGGTGGAAGAGCCGAAAAAGGGAACTGTCACCATTGACGGCGCAAATTTTGTCTATACACCAAAAGAAAATGCATCCGGAGCGGATCGGTTTACCTTTGCTGTGACGGATAGTAACGGCTTCGTATCCTCGCCTGCAACAGTCACGATCACGATTGAGAAAGTGAAATCCGGCGTGATGTATGCAGACACGGATGAAGCAACAGCTACTGCGGCACAATGGATGGCGGAAGAAGGAATTTTTACCGGTGCGAAAATTGGTGAAAATTATTACTTTGAGCCAGATCGTCAGGTAAGCCGCAGTGAATTTGTAGCAATGCTGATGGAAACGACACAGCGAGATGTAACGGCGGTTACGAAGACTGGATTCAGCGATGACACGGCAATTCCTACTTGGGCAAAAGCCTATGCTGCTGCGGGTGTAGCGGACGGAATCCTAAAAGGCAAGGAGACCGAGGATGGAGCTGCTTTTTTAGGGACGGATCCGATTTCTTTTGATGAGGCGGCAACTATGCTGAATCGCGTGTTGGACCTGGGCGATGTAGAACTGGAGGTCTGGTATGCAGATCGCGAGCCGATCCCGTCTTGGGCGGCACAAGCTGTTGGCAATATGGAGGCAATGAATGTGCTGAGCGTTGGGTGCTTCGGTAGTGACATGACCGTAGCAACCGTGACTCGAGCAGATGCGGCGCGTATGCTGTCTGCCGCAAAGACACTGCTGGACGGTGAGCAGACCGAAAGCTGGTTACGGCTTTGGTGATGCGAAAAGAACTCTTCTGAAAGGAGGAGTTCTTTTTTTATAAGTGCGGTGTGTCAAAACCGGAGATTCGTGGTTGTATTCCCAGGTGAGCTGTGATAAAATACTTTAGATTAAAATAGTCTTGCTATGTCCTCCGTTTACTCGGAGAAACTGATAAAAAGGATCTGATTATCCATGAAAATCGTTGTATTAGCTGGCGGATTATCTACGGAACGAGCGGTTTCATTGGTATCCGGTACCGGCGTGTGCCGCGCATTGCGTGAGAATGGACACCGTGCCATCTTGGTTGATTTATTTCTCGGTTTGGAGGAGGTTCCCGCTGATCTGGATACGCTGTTTGACGCACAGGACGGCCTTTGCCCCGAAACAAAAATCGAGGTGACCGCTCCTGATCTGGATGCGGTGCGCCGCAGTCGGAAAGATCAAAGTAACCGCCTCTTTGGCCCCAATGTACTGGAATTGTGCCAAAAGGCAGATATCGTGTTTCTGGGACTGCACGGTCAAGACGGTGAGGACGGCCGAGTGCAGGCCACCTTTGACCTTTTGGATATCAAATACACCGGTGGTGGTTATCTGGCATCCGGTCTGGCAATGGATAAATCCATGACGAAGCGCATGATGGACAGTGTTGGCATCCCTACAGCTCCATGGAAAGATATCCCCAGTTATACGGAAGAGGATATTCCCGCTTTGGTGGAGGAACTGGAAGTTCCCTGTGCGGTGAAAGTGGTCAACGGCGGAAGTTCAATCGGAGTCTCTCTGCCGGATACGAAAGAAGAACTGGAGCAGGCTCTGCGTGAGATGCTGCATTACGGAAAGCACATCATCGTGGAGAAAAAGATCAAAGGCCGCGAGTTGACCGTTGCTGTGCTGGGCGATCGGGCATTGCCTGCGGTCGAGATTCTGCCCACGGTGAAAGAATTTGACTATGTCGCCAAATATCAAAACGGCGGCGCACGGGAAATTTGCCCTGCCCCCATCACGGCGGAAGAGCAGGAGACTATGGGAAACCTTGCTTTGAAGTTGCACCGAGCGCTGGGGCTGGAAGTGTATTCCCGTACGGACTTCCTGTTGGATGAGAATGGTGATTTTTGGTGCCTGGAGGTCAACTCTCTGCCGGGAATGACCCCCAATAGTCTGGTGCCCAAAGAGGCAAAAGCGGTAGGCATGAGTTATAATGAACTGTGTGAGGAAATCATTCAGCAGTCCTACCGTATCAAGAGGAGATGAGCGTATGCAGTCAATGACGGTCAAAGAGATCGTAGAGGCCGTGCATGGCATCTGGTGGAATCCTGTTGAGGAAATTGCACCGGTTTGTTGTATTAGTACGGATAGTCGGAAAATTGAATCGGGCTGTTTGTTTCTGCCCTTGGTGGGTGAGAAGTTTGATGGCCATGATTATATCGATACTGCTTTGAATGCCGGTGCGGCTGGATGCCTTTGTTCCAAACTGCCTGAGAATATTCGGGCGGATAAGTTTTACATCAAGGTTTCTGACACCAGACTGGCACTGAAGGATCTGGCGACTGTCTATCGGGATCGGTTTCACATTCCCTTTGTTCAAATTACCGGCAGCGTAGGAAAGACCACGACCAAAGAGATGGTGGCATCTGTTTTGGGTGCAAAGCTGCAGGTCTGGAAAACGCCGGAGAATTTCAATAACGATATTGGTACACCGCTGACGCTTCTCGGTTTGTCCGAAAAGCATGAGGCAGCAGTTATCGAGACTGGTATGAATCATTTCGGAGAGATCGAGTATTTGGGCGAAATGGTAAAGCCGGATATTGCAGTGATTTCCAATGTGGGCGATGCACATATTGAGTTTCTTGGCAGCCGAGAGGGGATCCTGCAGGCTAAATGTGAGATTTTCAAGAATCTGAAGCCAAACGGAGTTGCGATTTTAAATGGCGATGATGCGCTGCTGAACACGGTAAAGATTCCCGTTAAGACTATTCGTTGCGGCAAGAGCGAGCACTGCCAGGTGCGTATTCTGGATGTGACGGATCATGGCGTGAACGGCATTACCTGCACGATCCAGTCAGAAAAGGAGACATTTGAACTGGTAGTTCCTGCACCCGGTGAGCACATGGCATATGCCGCTGCGATCGCAGTAGCCGTTGGCGAAGAGCTGGGTCTGAATCGGGATCAGATTGTACAGGGTGTTGCCGCCTATGAACCTTCCGGCTCCCGGATGCGTGTGGTTCGATTGGCAGACCAACGCATTGTTTTGGATGACTGCTATAATGCCAATCCTCAGTCTGTGACCGCTGCATTGGAAGTATTGGCAAAGACGGAGTGCGAGCGTCGCGTAGCTGTGTTAGGTGATATGGGTGAGCTGGGTGAACTGACGAATCAGGCACATTATAACGTGGGTACCTTGGCTGCCATGTTGGGCATTGATATGGTCATTGCAATCGGTTCCAAGGCAGCTAAAATTGCGGACGGCACCGAAATGGGTGGCGGACAGGTACTGCATTTTGCCACAAAGGAAGAGGCATTGGAGACGGTCAAGAGAGAATTGACACCCGGCACGATCATGCTGGTGAAAGCATCTCATTCTATGCACTTTGGAGAATTGGTGGACGAATTACGCCTATGATTGATATACAGGTAAATGACCTTGTGAAATCTTTCGAAGTGGGACGAAACGTGTTGGACGGCGTCAGCTTCCAGATCGATCAAGGCGAACGGGTGGGCCTGCTGGGTAAAAACGGTGCCGGCAAGACCACATTGTTTAAAATCATTACCGGAGAATTAGACTATGATGAAGGGCAGATCACCATGGCGCCTGGCCGCCGTGTGGGCCTGATTTCTCAGATCCCGGTCTATCCGGATGGCTATACGGTGGAAGATGTGCTGCGCAGCGCCTTCGACCGGCTGCATGCGCTGGCGGAGGAAATGGAGCATTTGGCGCAGCAGATGGCGGCGGGAGAAAGTGACCCCGCTATTTTGCGCCGATATGGATCGTTGGCCGAAAGGTTCGAGGCTTTCGGTGGATATGATACGGATGTAGCGGTCAATAAAATTGCCAATGGCCTGTCCATTTCACAGGAAATGCGGACGCAGTTATTTGATCAACTGTCCGGCGGTGAAAAGACTCGTGTCAATCTGGGACGATTGATTTTGGAGGATACGGATATCTTGCTGTTGGACGAACCGACCAACCATCTGGATTTGCGTGCCACCGAGTGGTTGGAGGAGTATATTCGTTCTTTCCGTGGTACCGTGGTAGCGATATCCCATGACCGATATTTTCTGGATCGCATCGTGACGCGTGTCATTGAAATTCAGGACGGAAAAGCGGAATTTTACAGCGGAAATTACAGCTTTTACGCAATTGAAAAAGAACGCCGCTATCAAGAGCGCATGAAGCAGTACGAAAAGGAGCAGGCAAAGATCCAGCAACTTGAAAAATCTGCGGAACAGCTGCGCATGTGGGCATTTCAGGGCATGGATAAGACTTATCGCCGTGCCATCTCCATGGAAAAGCGTATAGAGCGGATGCGGACGACCTCCAAGCCTACCAAGGCCAGAAAGATCGATGCTCGATTCTCTACGGCAGAATTTCACGGTGATGAAGTGCTGGGCATTCGTAATCTGGCGAAGTCTTTTGATACGAAACACCTGTTTGACGGAGTCAGCCTGAAGGTCGAGGGTGGTGAGCGTATTGCCTTGATCGGCGATAACGGTACGGGAAAGTCCACGCTGATCAAGATGATCATGGACGAGGTCTATCCTGATGCGGGACGGATTCGTCTTGGCCCGCAAGTCAAGTCAGCCTATTTGCCCCAGATCATTCACTTCGACCATCCAGACTGGAATATGGTGGAGAATGTGATGGCGGCGAAGCGTGGTATCTCGGCCCAGAGCGCCCGTAACCGCTTGGCAGTTTACGACTTCCGCGGCGAGGATGTTATGAAGCCGGTATCGGTATTGTCCGGCGGCGAACAGAGCCGCTTGCGACTTTGCATGCTGATGGATGATGATGTGAACTTCCTGATTTTGGACGAGCCCACGAACCACCTTGATATCGCTTCTCGTGAGTGGATCGAGGAGGCGGTAGAGGCCTATGATGGTACCTTGCTGTTCGTCAGCCACGACCGTTACTTTATCAATCGCTTTGCCACGCGCATTTGGGAAGTGGCCAATGAGACCATTACGGACTATCCGATGGGATTCGCCCAGTATCGGCAGATGAAAGCGCAGGAAACGCAGGAAAAACAGCCTGAAATAAAGCCTGTAAAGGAAAAGACGATTACAGAAAAACCGCAGCGCGGCAACAAGGCACAGCAAAGCGCACGGCGTCAGTTGACGATTTGCGAGCGTGATATTGCCAAAGCGGAAGAGCGAATCGCCCAACTGGACGCGGATATGGAGACTAACGCCTGCGACTATGAAAAGCTGAATGCGTTGGTGGAAGAAAAGGAGATCGTACAGGCGGAGTTGGATGCCCTATACGAAAAATGGGAACAGCTCAGCGAGGAAGCCGGAGAATGACTCAGAACGAATGAAACGGCAGAAAACAAAAGAGAAGTGCGGATTGCTTATAGCGACTGCATTGATATTGATAGGAATCATGTTGCTTGCAGTTCCCGGAATGAAATTTTCCGCGTTTTTGACTGTGGGATTGGCTACATTGCTTGTCGTAGATCTGCTACTTGGAAAACGATCGGAACAACATAGGGCCTTTAAGGTTTGTAAGCTGATATTCCGCTGCATTGTTGCTGCGGTTCTCGCTGTGCTGATCTGCATTGAAGGATACGTCATCTCCTGCGGAGAGCAAGTACCGCCTGATCAGCACGTGGATGCGGTAATCGTTTTGGGGGCGGGAGTTCATGGCGAGACGCCGTCTCTGGCTCTCCAGACTCGCATTAACGCCGCAGCCGAGTATTTGAAGCGGCAGTCGAATGTTCCAATCGTGCTGTCCGGTGGTAAGGGATCGGGCGAATCTATCACAGAAGCGGAAGCGATGCGCCGCGCGCTTTGGACAAACTCGCAGGAACGAAATGAACAATATCTCTTGGAGGAACAATCCACGAACACTGCCGAAAATTTTCGGTATTCCAAGGTACTGCTGGCACAGCAGGGAATTGATGTGGAAACAGATGTGATCGCTGTGGTGACAAATGATTTCCATTTGGCTCGGGCAAAAGTTATCGCAACAAAGCAGGGGTATTGTAAGGTCATCGGCGTTCCTGCGGAATTGCCTTGGTGGTGGCTGAATGGGAACTATTATGTTCGAGAGGCGTTTGCTATGGTCAAGTCTGTGATTTTTGATTGAGGTGATAGCATGCACGATATTTTATGTGTTTATTACTCCAGAAGTGGAAATACCCGTCAGGTAATGGAAGATGTGGCCAGGGAACTGAATGCGGAACTTTTGGAGATTACGGACGGAGTGGATCGCAGCGGCTGGAAAGGCTGGCTGCGCAGCGGATTGGATGCCATGAGAAAAAACTGTCCCAAGGCATTGCCGGCTGAGACGGAACGCAAGTTGGAAAACTATGAGCTTGTGATTTTGGGTACACCTGTCTGGGCGGGTCGCTGCAGCAGTATTATGCGCTCGTTCCTGAAAGAAAACGGAGCGAAACTGAACCGGGTGGGTTATGTGATCACCCGTGGTGGTGAAGACCGCGTGGAAGAGGTCTATGAACAAATGGACGCATATGTTCCCAATGGACATCAAGTGGCCGGATCTTTACAGGTCGATTCCGTTGGCCATGCATTTTGGCAGGAGGAGTTTCTGCGGCAGGTGCGTGAGTATTTGAGCAGCATCGAAGAATAGGATCACTCTCTTTTCAATTTCGGAAAGGAGAGACTGACTCATGCTTGATAAATTGAAGGCACTGGCGCTGCGATATGAAGATCTGGAGACCCGTATGGGAGATCCCTCTGTCTATGGTGACGCAGATAAATTGCGCCAGGTGAATCGTGAATTGAAAGAACTAACTCCTGTGGTAGAAACGTACCATGCCTATGTGGCAGCGGAGGAGCGTCGCAGGTCGGCAGAGGAATTGCTGCATGATCCGGAGCTGAAAGAGATGGCTCAGGAAGAACTGGCTGAGGCAAAAGAAGAACTGGAAATTTTGCGACAGAAGTTGACAATTTTATTGCTGCCGAAAGACCCCAATGATAGCCGGAATGTTGTCTTGGAGATTCGTGGTGGAGTTGGCGGCGAGGAAAGTGCCCTGTTTGCGCACTCTCTTCTGCGTATGTATAGTATGTACGCCGAGGACCACGGTTGGAAATTGGAGATCATGAACTTAAATGAGACGGAACTGGGTGGCGTGAAAGAATGCTCAGCTGTCGTCGAAGGCGAGGGCGCATATTCCCGATTGAAGTTTGAATCCGGCGTTCACCGGGTACAGCGTGTGCCGGAAACGGAGTCCGGCGGACGGATCCATACCAGTGCCGCCACTGTGGCAGTTCTGCCGGAGATGGAAGCGGTGGATGTGCAGTTGAACCCGGCGGATGTGGAAATGCAGGTCTATCGGGCCTCCGGCGCCGGCGGACAGCACGTGAATAAAACTTCTTCTGCTGTGCGATTGATCCATAAGCCTACCGGTATGGTGGTGGAGTGCCAAGAGGAACGAAGCCAGTTTCAAAACCGAGATAAGGCGATGCGTTTGTTGGCTTCTCGACTGTATGAAGCAGAACAAGAAAAGCGTAGCAGTGAGTATACCGAAGAGCGTCGTAGCCAAGTGGGCAGCGGTGACCGAAGTGAGCGAATACGCACCTACAATTTTCCTCAGGGGCGTGTGACCGACCATCGCATAGGTTTAACGCTTTATAAAATTGATGCTATTATGGATGGCGCGTTAGACGAGTTGATTGATGCTCTTGTGACTGCGGATCAGGCAGAAAAGCTGAAAAACGGATCAGAGACTTAAACATCCGGAATTTGGGTACGCTATTCCAGAGGACAGAGGCGAAAAAATGGAAACAGTATATTTTGACCTGAGAAATAGAACAGGGGCGCAAAGTGAGGCTGATCAGATCTCTGCGGCAGCGAATATCTTGCGGGACGGTGGACTGTTGGGAATCCCAACGGAAACGGTATATGGCTTGGGCGCAAATGGCCTGGACCCTTCGGCAGTAAAGGCTATTTTTGAAGCAAAGGGCCGTCCGCAGGATAATCCTTTGATTCTGCATATAGCTTCGGCGGACTGGCTGGAACGTTATTGCGAGGATGTGCCACCTATGGCTTATGCATTGGCCGAAAAGTTCTGGCCCGGCCCTTTGACAATGATTTTGAAACGCAAATCCATCGTTCCGGATGTGACCACAGCAGGTTTGGATACTGTGGGAATGCGGTGCCCAAATCATCCCATCACGTTAGCTATAATCCGGGAGTCCGGAGTGCCTGTTGCGGCACCCAGCGCGAACACATCCGGTCGCCCGAGTTGCACCTGTGCGGAGGATGTACGGGAGGATATGGACGGTAAAATTGACGGCATTGTGGATGGCGGTCCCTGCATGGTGGGTGTGGAGTCCTCCATTATTGACTTGACCTGTGTTCCGCCCCGCTTGCTTCGACCCGGCGGATTACCGTTAGAAGACATTGAACAGATGTTAGGGCACGTGGAAGTGGATAAGGCTGTCACCAGTCAGCTGAAAGCGGGTGAACAGCCCCGTGCTCCGGGAATGAAATATCGCCATTACGCACCGAAAGCACCTGTGACTGTTGTGACAGGCGCACCGGACAAGTCAGCGTCTGCTATTTTAGAGCGAGTAAAACCTGGTGACGGTGTCATTTGCTTTGAAGAATTTATTTCTCTGTTTCCGGAGCAGACGGTTCAGTCGCTGGGCCATAGCCGGGATCGACTGGCTCATTCTCAGAGAGTATTTGATGCACTGCGTGCGTTTGATACTTGTGAAGTAACACAGATCTATGCCCAGTGCCCGGATAGTCGGGGGTTAGACATGGCCGTTGCCAACCGCTTGAAAAAGGCGGCAGGATTTCAAGTAATCGAAGCAGGGAGTGGACGGATTGTCTTTGGCCTAACGGGTGGTACCGGCGCGGGCAAGACCAGTGCGCTGGATGCCATTCGTGATCTGGGCGGTAAAGTCATCGACTGCGATGCACTGTACCATCAGATGCTGAAAACGCATCAGCCCATGCGCCAGGCCATTGTGGAACAGTTTGGCAATGTCTTTTGCGAGGATGGCTCTCTCAATCGAGAGAAACTTGGAAAAGAGGTCTTTTCGAACCAAGAGCGATTGGAAAAACTGAATGCCATCGTGTATAGCTTTATCGTGCCTGAGTTGCAGCGATTGACGGAGGGAGATGGCTTGTTTGCCATTGATGCCATCAATCTCATGGAAAGCGGTGCTGGTAAGCTCTGCGACAAAACCATTGCGGTGACAGCACCGGCCGAGGTGCGGGTAAAACGCATCATGGCACGAGACAACATTGGAGAAGAATACGCCAGATTGCGTATTTCTGCGCAAAAACCCAATGAGTATTTTGAACAGAAGTGCGATTATGTGTTGCATAATACGGCGGAAAGCCCTGAAGAATTCCGCCGGTTTGCCCGAACGTTTTTTGAACGACTTGTGGAAGAGATTCAAAATGAAGGTTAAGAAGGAGAATTTATGGATATCAAGGAACTGAAAAAAGAATTGCTTTCTTCTAAGAAAAACGGCTATGATTGCCTTGCAGAAGCAGATCTGACTGCCATGGAGGAATATTGCAAAGCCTATATGGCCTATTTGGACGCCGGCAAAACAGAGCGCCTTTGCGCTGCTGAGACGGTGCGGATGGCAGAGGAAAAAGGTTTCCGTCCTTATGTGCGGGGTATGGAACTCAACTGCGGCGATAAGGTGTATGTTTGCAACCGCGGCAAAGGCGTGATGCTGGCGCATATCGGCAAAAAAAGTCTGTCCGAGGGTGCACAGATCGCTGCTGCGCATATTGATTCTCCCAGATTGGACCTGAAGCCCAATCCCCTGTATGAAGAAAACGAGCTGGCTTATTTTAAGACCCATTACTACGGTGGAATCCGTAAGTATCAGTGGGTGACGATTCCTCTGGAACTTCATGGTGTGGTGGTGTTGGCAGATGGCAAGTCTGTTCCGGTGAACATTGGCGCAGACGCCGGTGATCCCAAGCTGGTCATAACCGATTTGCTGCCCCATCTGGGTCAGGAGCAGAGCAAGAAACCTCTGGGGCAGGCATTTTCCGGCGAGATCCTAAACATCCTGTTGGGCAGCCGTCCCATCGGTGACGAAGAGGAGAGCGGCCGTGTAAAGTTGGCGGTTATGAAGTTGCTGCACGATAAATACGGCATCAAAGAAGATGACTTTACCTCCGCTGAGCTTGAAGTCGTTCCTGCTGTAAATGCCACGGAAATTGGCCTGGATCGCTCTATGATCGGTGCTTACGGCCATGATGATCGAGTGTGCGCCTATGCTGCATTGAAAGCATTGTTAGATCTTGAGGAGACTCCGGAAAAGACGGCTGTGTGTATTTTGGCCGATAAGGAAGAGATTGGTTCTGATGGTGTCACTGGTATGCAATCTGCCGCATTTGATACCTTTATGGAGGACCTGTGTGAAAGTCAGCAGGTACCAGTTCGAGCATGCTTTGAAAAGGCATTTTGCTTGTCAGCTGATGTTACAGCAGCGTTTGACCCCGATTTCAGCGATGTGTATGAAAAGAAAAATGCTGCTTACTTGAATTATGGCATTGGCCTTTGCAAGTATACCGGAGCTCGCGGCAAATCTGGTGCATCCGATGCCAATGCTGAGACGGTAGCATATGTCCGTGGCCTGCTGGAGAAGAATCATATTACCTGGCAGATCGCAGAACTTGGCAAAGTGGATGCAGGCGGTGGCGGTACGGTGGCCATGTATATGGCGAATCGCAACATTGCCACGTTGGATGCAGGTGTTCCCGTGCTGAGCATGCACGCACCTTTTGAGGTTGTTGCAAAGCTGGATTGCTATGAGACCTATCGCGGAATGAAGGCTGTGTATCAAGGCTAATCGTCAATTGGATCAGGAGAACAAGGTACATTCGTGTACCTTGTTTTTTTCTTTGAAGTAAAAAAATAAGGCAAATTATTTGAGCCGGCAGAGAGCAAAAGGGCAAAAATTTTGGTTGCGAAAAAGCGAAATACTGTGCTAAAATGAATCCGGTAAAAGACAAATGACCGCATTGGAGGGACAAGCTATGCCGAGAATGATCAAATATTATTTAGTCGCAGCGGATGCTTTGCCGGAAATTTTTGTGAAAGTGGCAGAGGCGAAACGGATGATGCAGACCGGTGAAGCGTCAACCGTAGGTGAGGCGACCAGACTAGTCGGAATTAGCCGTAGTGCATTTTATAAATATAAGGACACTGTGAGACCGTTCAATGATATGAAAGCGGAACATATCCTGACATTTTATGCGCTGCTGAAGGATGAATCCGGTACCCTTTCCCGCTTGCTGAATGTTTTTGCTAATTTGGGAGCCAATATTTTGACCATCAACCAGAGTATTCCCACAAACGGTTGCGCTTCCGTCACGATTTCCGCCGAGACTTCCAGTATGGAGGACTCGTTGGAACGTTTGGTAGCGGATGCTACAGAACTGGAAAATGTCATACGTTTTGAAATTCTGGCAGGATAAGGAGAAACTTATGTATCAAATTGCAATTATGGGTTTCGGCACGGTAGGCACCGGTGTCGCAAAAGTAATCGAGACAAATCAGGAATCGATTTGCAGACGGTTGGGTGAACCGCTGCGTGTAAAGAGCATCTTAGTGCGCCATTTTAAGGATGGTCCCTATCGTAGCCTGATGACTGATGATTTTCAGACCATCGAATCCGACAAGGAGATCAGTGTTGTGGTTGAAACCATCGGCGGTGTGGATGCGGCCTACACGTATACAAAACGTGCCTTAATGGCAGGAAAGCATGTGGTTACGGCCAATAAGCAGCTGGTAGCGGAACATGGCAATGAACTGCTGGCGTTGGCAAAAGAACATCATGTGAACTATCTGTTTGAGGCGAGCGTAGGTGGCGGAATCCCCGTGCTGCCTCCGCTAACGCAGCGCTTGGCCGCAAACCGTATTGACGAGATCTATGGAATTTTGAACGGTACGACCAACTATATCCTGACGAAGATGGTGCAGGAGGGAATGCCTTTCTCCGATGCACTGGCGCAGGCACAGGCTTTGGGCTACGCTGAGGCAGATCCGACCGCGGATGTGGAGGGCCACGATGCCGGACGAAAGATCTGTATTTTGGCGGACCTGGCTTTTGGCCGTCGATTTGATCCGGCTGTTGTCCCGATGGAAGGCATTTCCAAAATTGATTTGCGTGATATTAAGATCGCCGAAGATAATGGCTGGCATGTAAAGCTGTTGGGCCGTTGCTTGCGTTTAGGCGAGTTTGAACGTACAGCATATGTGGCACCGCATCTCATTCGGGAAGATAACCCTGTGTCCCATGTGAATGATGTGTTTAATGCCGTCGTGGTTCGCGGAAATGCCACCGGCGAGGTCATGTTTTACGGAAAAGGTGCCGGAGAGCTGCCTACGGCATCTGCCTGTGTTTCGGATGTGCTGGAGTGTTTGCTGGAGCGTCCTGCTCGTCCGGAAATCGATTGGAGTGAGGATACGGACGGATTTGTTGATCCCAAAGAGATCCCCGGTCGTTTTTATTTCAGAATTTCCGGAAGCATAGCTGAGGCAGAAAAGCTGTTTGGTGAAGTTCTGGTTTTGAAAGACGGGGAGGAATCTGCGCTGATTGCCGGCCCGATGACCGAATCCACAGCAAAACAGGCAGCAAGTAAGCTTTCTGTGTTGGCACAAATGCGCGTGCTGGATTGATTCGCTCATGACAAGCTCTTTGCGTATAATGGGGTGGACCCAATTTGAAGCAAAGAGGGATAAACCATGAGCTTGATCGTTCAGAAGTTTGGCGGCAGCAGTGTGCGTAACGCAGAGCGGCTGCGCAGCGTTGCCGAAATCATAGCAGAGACATACTGTGCAGGAAATGATTTAATTGTTGTTTTGTCTGCACAGGGTGATATGACAGATGAACTCATTGCCAAAGCATCGGAGATCCATCACCGGCCATCAAAACGGGAAATGGATATGCTGCTTGCCACCGGAGAGCAAATTTCTGTGGCATTGTGTGCGATGGCGCTTGAGAAAATGGAGATTCCTTGCGTTTCGCTTGCGGCTTGGCAGGTGGGAATCTGGACAAATGAAGTCCACGGAGATGCACGAATTCAAAAAATTGATTCCCAACGAATCAGTACGGAACTGGAACGCCGACACGTCGTTCTGATCACCGGTTTTCAGGGCGTTGATCAAAAAGGAGACATCACAACCTTGGGCAGGGGAGGCTCTGATACCAGCGCTGTGGCATTGGCTGCGGCATTTCATGCAGATCTTTGCCAGATCTACACGGATGTGGAGGGCGTTTTTACTGCTGATCCGAGGGTTGTTCCAACAGCACGAAAATTGGAAGAAATCACCTATGATGAAATGCTGGAGCTTGCTGCTCAGGGAGCCAACGTACTTCATCACCGTAGTGTAGAACTGGCGAAAAAATATGGGGTCAATTTAGAAGTTCTATCCAGTATGGAGCGAGTTACAGGCACCAAAGTGCGGGAGAAGACGGACGAAGAACGTCTGATCGCCGGGGTAGCATTGAACACGGATATCGCATGTGTAGAGATGCGGGGATCCCATTTGGTACCGCAAGCAGTGTCCGAAATTGCGGCTCTGATGAATCAGAGCCAAATTCCTGTAGAAGCGCTTCATTGGAAGAAAGACCAGGCGGATGTCGGAGAGATCTGCTTTCTTGTTTCAAAGCAAGATGCGGAGGAGGTAGATGCTATCTTGAGGCAGCGTCAGGCGGAACTGCAATTCGAATCCGTTATAACAGATGAAAAGGTAGGAAAAGTTTCAGCGGTTGGACTGCATTTGCTGAGTAAATGCGGATCTGCGGCTGTAGTTTTGAAAGCTCTGTTTCAAGAGAATATCCCGATTCGGGCAATTGATGCAACAGAACTCCGCTTTTCTGTTTTTGTGGATGAGGAGAATGTGGCAAAAGCTGCTCGAGGAATCCATGACGCTTTTTTCGAAGAAACGGAAACTTGAAGTGAATTTTCATCAGGCAGCCACAATGTGGCTGCCTTTTTGCAGGGAAGAGTTGAGCGGATGAAAATACGGAGGTTGTCTTATTTTCTGCCATGCGGTATACTGGAAAGCACAAGGAGGGATCCGCATGAAAAAATGGATATCACTTCTGCTGGCCTTATTCCTGACGATTTCGCTGGCGGCTTGCAGCGGAACAAGAGAAGATGTACCGGAGAAGGCAGAGAAAAATGAAACGGTTGAAGCGGTCATCTTGGAAGAACCGCAAAGCCTTTTGGAGGACGGCACATACACCTCAAAGGAAGATGTTGCCCTTTATATTGATCAATTTGGTCATCTTCCGGCAAACTTCATAACGAAAAAAGAAGCGGAAAAACTGGGCTGGACTGGTGGCGCGCTGGAACCGTATGCACCCGGTAAGTGCATTGGTGGCAATCGATTCGGGAATTATGAAGGATTGCTTCCGGAGGAGACGGGACGAACCTATACGGAGTGTGATATAGATACGTTGGGCGCAACGGAGCGTGGTGCAAAGCGAATCGTGTTTTCCAATGATGGCTTGATCTATTATACGGAAGACCATTATTTCACCTTTGAATTGTTGTATGGAGACGAATCATGAAGACACTTTGCGTAAATGGTGCAGACATTGTCAGCAAAGAACAACTGCACGAGTGGATCGCGGCAGAATTACAATTTCCCGCTTGGTACGGTGGAAATCTGGATGCGCTCTATGACTGCCTGACGGATTATAAGGATGAACTGGAGTTGCGCATCTCCAATGTTTCAGATCTGAAAAAAACATTGGGAGAGGATGCACGGCGTTTGCTTCGGGTTTTGGAAGACGCAGCAGGGGAGAACGAAAAACTGCGCATATCCATAGAGTAAAGAGGATAAATAAATGTTACTTTGGGAGATATTGGGAGACCTTACACAGAGAATCCTTTGGATCTATACGTTGGCGGCAGTTCTGCCTGCATGGTTTTTGCTGCACTATATTTATCGTCAGGACAGAATTGAAAAGGAACCGCTACAGTTGCTGCTGTCTCTGATCGTGCGAGGTGTTCTTGCTGCCCTGCTGGCGGCAGAGTTGGAAGGGGTAGGAATGTTCTTACTGAACCGGCTGACGGAAGGACAGAACATGGATCGGCACACTTTCGTGGCACTGTTTGCTTTTCTGGTTGTAGCTGTTTCGGAGGAGGGAATGAAGTACCTACTGATGAAACATCGGACGTGGAATGATCCGAATTTCAACTATCGGTTTGACGGCATCGTATATGCGGTCTTTACTTCTCTTGGTTTTGCTGCTTATGAAAATATCCTCTACGTCTTTCGAAATGGGCTGAGCGTGGCACTGCCCCGTGCACTGCTGGCTGTACCCGGACACATGTCCTTTGCTGTGGTGATGGGTGTTTGGTATGGCCGTTCCAAATGGCTGGAGAGGAAAGGGCACAATGCCTCAGCAAGTCTGAGCAGAAAGATCGGCTTTTTGCTGGCGGTCAGCTTACACGGCTTCTATGATACTTGTGCGATGATTGGGAGTCAGTCTTCGATGATCGTCTTTCTTGTCTTTGTGATTGCGATGTTTTTAAGCGTATTCCGCATTGTGCGAAAAGAATCGGAAAAAGATGGCCCGATAGGGGAAACTCCTTGACTTTGCCTGCGCCTTATGATAAAATCTTTGTGAAAATAAGGTAATTCTGTGCATTTGCGTGGAGTGGCCGAAGAATTTAATCTACAAGATTGGAGATCTGTATTATGGAAAGAATTAAGACTCTGGAGACCCGTAACCTGTGCGAGAGCGCTAAGAACGGTGGCTGCGGCGAGTGCCAGACTTCCTGCCAGTCCGCTTGCAAGACCAGCTGCGGCGTTGCAAACCAGAAGTGCGAGAACACCAATAAGTAATTTACCAAAATGAAAATGGTGCCGCCCTTACAGGCGGCACTTTTCATGTATAAGGAGGGGAAACCCTATGGTACATCAGTATCAACTGAATGGTTATAACATTGTGCTGGACAGCTGCTCCGGTTCGATTCATGTGGTGGACGAAGTGGCTTACGACATAATCGCTCTGTACCCTGATCACTCTGCAGATGAAATCGTGACCACGATAATGGAAAAATACGGCCATCGAGACGATGTTACGGAAGCGGAAGTGCAGGAATGTGTGGAAGCAGTCGAGGGCCTGGTGAAGGCTGGAAAACTCTATACAAAGGACACCTTTGCCGATATTGCAGGCACGTTCAAGGAACGCTCCGGTGATGTCGTCAAGGCACTATGCCTTCATGTGGCGCATACTTGTAATCTGAACTGCTCCTATTGCTTTGCAAGCCAGGGTAAGTATCATGGTGATCGTGCGCTGATGAGCTTTGAGGTGGGCAAGCGTGCGCTGGACTTTTTGATGGAGAATTCCGGCCATCGCACCAATCTGGAAGTGGACTTTTTCGGCGGTGAACCGTTGATGAACTGGGATGTTGTGAAGCAGTTGGTAGCCTATGCCCGCAGCGTAGAGAAAGAACGTGGCAAGAACTTCCGCTTTACACTGACGACCAATGGCGTGTTGATCGACGATGATGTCATTGAGTTTGCAAACAAGGAAATGAGCAATGTGGTGCTGTCTCTGGATGGCCGCAAGGAGATCCATGATCGCCTGCGTGTGGACTATGCCGGTAACGGCAGCTATGAGCGCATTGTACCCAAGTTCCAGAAGATGGTGGAATCTCGTGGTGGAAAGAACTATTATATGCGCGGTACTTTTACCCATGCCAATCCGGATTTTACCAAGGATTTGTTCCACATGGCAGATGATCTGGGCTTTACGGAACTGAGTATGGAGCCTGTGGTCTGCGCAGCAGGTGATCCTGCAGGATTGACTCCGGAGGATCTGGAAATTGTCAAGGAGCAATATGAGATTCTTGCTAAGGATATGCTGCGCCGTGACAAAGAAGGTAAGCCTATCACGTTCTATCACTATATGCTGGATCTCACCGGCGGCCCTTGCATCTATAAGCGTGTTTCCGGCTGTGGATCCGGAACAGAGTACATGGCTGTGACCCCCTGGGGCGACCTGTATCCCTGTCATCAGTTTGTGGGCGGGGAGAAGTACAAGCTGGGTAACATCTGGGACGGTGTAACGAACACCGCTCTGCGCGAGGAGTTCCGCTCCTGCAATGCCTATGCACGTCCTGAGTGTGCCGACTGCTGGGCCAAGCTGTATTGTTCCGGCGGCTGCGCTGCCAATGCCTATCATGCCACCGGAACCATCCGTGGCGTATACGAGGCGGGATGCGAGCTGTTTAAGAAGCGTATTGAGTGTGCCATTATGATGAAAGTGGCGCAGGAGGATCAGCAGTAATGGAGACACCCATTGCTGATTTCGTAAAACGATATAACGAGTTGCACACAGTCCGACTGCATATGCCCGGGCATAAAGGGAAGCTGTTTTTGGGCTGCGAACATCTGGACATTACCGAGGTGAACGGCGCTGATGCCCTGTATGAAGCGGAGGGTATCATTGCGCAGAGTGAGGCAAATGCGACGGACCTATTCGGCTCGGGGCGGACACTGTACTCCACCGAAGGATCCAGCCAGTGTATTCGTGCTATGCTGTATTTAGCATTGACCAACCGGCCGAAAGATGCTCTGCCGGTGATTGTTGCTGCAAGAAATGTTCATAAGGCATTTTTGTATTCCGCAGCATTACTGGATTTTGAAATCGTTTGGCTGTGGCCGGAGGAGAATACTTCTCTATGTAGCTGTGCTGTGACACCCGAAGGATTGGAGCGAACCTTAAAGAGTTTGTCTGCACCGCCTGCGGCAGTCTATCTCACCAGTCCGGATTATTTGGGCGGTACGGCTGACGTTGCTGCATTGGCAGAGGTATGTCACCGTTTTGGCACGATTTTGGCGGTAGACAATGCCCATGGAGCGTATCTGCACTTTTTACAAACATCCATGCACCCACTGGATTTGGGAGCTGACATTTGCTGCAACTCTGCCCATAAAACCTTGCCGGTATTGACTGGTGGTGCGTACCTCCACATCTCTAAAAACGTTCCGAAAGCGCTCCTGGAGAATGCCAAAACGGCCATGGCGCTGTTTGGCTCTACCAGTCCATCTTATCTGATTTTACAGTCCCTTGACCTGTGCAACCGCTATCTGGCGGATGACTATTCTGATAGGCTTTGCCAATGCGTGACGCGGTTGGACGTGGTAAAAGACCTCCCGCATCAACACGGTTGGTCCGTGCCGGGGAGCGATCCCTTGCGACTGACTGTGGCCGGCAACGGCAGAAAGTTGGCAGAAACACTGCGTTCTGGAGGCGTGGAGTGCGAATACGCCGATCGGGATTATCTGGTGCTGATGGTAACACCGGAAAATGACGTTTCTGACTTGCAACGTGTTGTTGATTTGCTGGGGCGGAATTCTGAGCCTGTCCAAGAACATCGCTCTTTGCCCTTGGCAAGAGGGGAACAAGTGATGACCGTGCGGGAAGCGCTGTTTGCTCCCCATGAATCGATATCTGCTGTTAAATCATTGGGCTGCATCTGCGGCGCACCCACGGTGGCCTGCCCTCCGGCGATTCCCATTGCGGTTTCCGGGGAACGAATCGGCTTGGAGGCATTGGAACTGTTCGCCTATTATGGCGTGGAAAGTGTTGATATCATTAAAAAAATAAAGTGAAAGCACTTTGGCTCAGCCAAAGTGCTTTTTTGCAGAGTGGTTAGTTCTTTGGCTGCTTTCTGGAAACGATCACTCCTAATGTGATGAGGATTGCACCCAGAACTGCCAACAGAGACAGGGGTTCATGTAGCACGAAAAATGCCACTACAATTGTGATAAAGGGCTGTGCATAAATAAAGCTGTTTGTGGAAACGGCACCTAAATAGCGGAATGCGGTATTCCACATCAAGAAACATAACCCGCTTCCGACAAAACCGAGGAAGAGGAAATAGGCACCCACTGGCCAGGAGAATAGAGCGGTTGTGGGAAACGGAGCATTTTGCACCAGAACGATGGGGAGCGTTGTCAAAAAGCCGCCCAGCATCATGTAACGAGTTGAGAGAAACGGGTCATAACCGGAGGTACAGCGAATGGTCAGTACAGAATAAACAGCCCAACTCAGAGCTGCACCCAGTGCCAATAGATCGCCCCGAGGATCCAGCTTTAATACAAAAGATCCGTTAAATACTACCAAAATTACGCCGGAAATAGCGATAAAAAAACCGATCAGAGTGGTACGCCGAAATGCCTCCGTCCCGGTAAAATGCGCCAAAAGTGCGGTCAAAATCGGGGCAGTGGCAACAATAATGCTGACGTTCGATGCCAAAGTGAAGGATAATGCATAGTTTTCGGCAAGAAAATACAATGTATTGCCAGTAAGGGTTACGACCAAAAAAAGAAGAATTTCATTACGTGTAAGGCGGGTAAATTTTGGACGCATAAGGAACAGGACTACGTAAGCAATGGCAAAGCGGACCAACATGACCTGCGCCGGCGTGAAGAAGTCCAGGAGCTGCTTTGTGAAAATAAAGGTTGATCCCCAAATAGTAATGGTGCAGAGTGCGAAAAAAACACCCAAAATTTTCTCTCGATTTTTCATAAAAACCTCTTGTGAAAGATCTCTTATCCGTGACTGCGCTTAAAGGTCAAATATCCCTCTAAAATAAGAGAAGCGGCAACAGCATCTACAATTTTTTTCCGCTGCTTAGCGTTTTTTCCGCCGTTCAGTAAAATATTATGAGCATCAATGGTGGTGCGGCGCTCATCCCACAAGACAACAGGAAGAGGGAGTGCCTCTTCCAGCAGAGCTTTCATAGCGTGAGCTTTCTCGGATCGTGGCCCACGGGTACCGTCCATATTAATGGGGTGGCCGAGGACCAGTTCTTCCACACCGTGCTCCTGTGCAATTTTTGCAATCTCGGAAACAACCACTTCAGGCCGGTAAGCAGTGATCACAGTGGTGAAGCCGGTCAGCAGACCGGTGGGGTCGGAAATAGCGATACCGGTGTGGGCATCGCCGTAGTCAATTGCCATAATACGCATAGATACCTCATAATTATAATGGAAAAATGAAGCGGTTGGCTTTAGGAATGCACAACGGCTGTCGAACAATGGAATTATACACATCTACGTACAATAGTTCAATAGATGAGAATCATTTTGACTGAATCCCGGAAAAACGCACAAAAAAGGTAGAAAAATTTCCAAAAAATGATTGACGGACAAATATTCTTGTGCTAAAATCTTAGATACCTGTGAAAAAGGGCTTTTTTGTTGTGCGCATTTTCGCTTTTCGGCCACAGCAAAACGCCACTTTATATCTTTCAGGGAGGCAGTCGGTATCCCCGGCACGCCGGGAATGATACCAATAATAAGGAGGTGCCGTTAATGCGCGTAAAAGTCACTTTGAGATGCAATGAGTGCAAGCAGAGAAACTACAATACGATGAAGAACAAGAAAAATACCCCGGATAAGCTTGAGATGAACAAGTATTGCCGCTTCTGCAAAAAGCACACGCTCCATAGCGAGACGAAGTAAGAGCGATTTTAAGAAAGGGCGTGTAACAAACATGGCAGAAGAAGCTAAGAAGAGCCGCGGCTCTTGGTTCCGCGAGATGAAAAGCGAATTGAAGAAGGTTGTCTGGCCCAACAAGAAGACTGTGATGAAGAACACTGGCACTGTGCTGCTGTGCTCCCTGATCATTGGCGCTTGTATCTGGATCTTTGATGGCGTTGCTTATGCAGCAGTTCAGATGATTCTGAACCTGTTCGCCTGAGAGGTACCAATATGTCTGACAACGCGAAGTGGTATGTCATTCATACCTATTCCGGTTATGAAAACGCAGTAAAGACCAGCATTGAAAAGTTTGTCGCTGGCCGTAACATGGAGGATATGATCCTGCGCATGGAGATCCCCATGGAGACGGTGAAGGAAGTTACCGATTCCGGCGAGACCAAAGAAGTCGAGCGTAAGGTGTTCCCCGGCTACTTGCTGATCAAGATGGTCATGACGGACGATACCTGGCATCTGGTGCGGAATGTCCGTGGCGTGACCGGCTTTGTCGGTACCGCCAACAAGCCGATTCCTCTGACGGAGGAAGAAGTGCTTGCTATGGGTATGGAAAAGCACGAGATTATTGTCAATTACAATGTGGGCGATCACGTCAAGATCGTGGACGGCCCGTTGGCGAGTTTCACTGGTGTGGTCGAAGAGATCGATCCGGAGAAGAACAGCGTCAGCGTGATGGTCTCTATGTTCGGTCGTGAGACTCCTGTGGAATTGGAACTGGATCAGGTAGAAGTTCTGGACTAATCCCTGTAAGAATTTCACCGCAAGGTGAAACATGCCGGTGTTCCGGCGCAAGTGGGAGGGGTACTTACCCCGCCAAAGACGGACAGATGTCCGCCACCACATTTATGATTTAGGAGGTGCTACTCCGTGGCACAGAAGATTACTGGTTATGTTAAACTGCAGATTCCTGCAGGCAAGGCAACTCCCGCTCCCCCCGTTGGCCCCGCTCTGGGTCAGCATGGCGTGAATATCGCCGCTTTTACGAAGGAATTCAACGAGCGCACCAAGAACGACATGGGTCGGATCATACCTGTTGTCGCCACCGTGTACGCTGACCGTTCCTTCACCTTCATCACCAAGACGCCTCCCGCAGCCGTCCTGATCAAGAAGGAGTGCAACATCGAGTCTGGCTCTGGTGTTCCTAACAAGACCAAGGTTGCAACCATCTCCAAGGCTTCCATCCAGAAGATCGCTGAGATGAAGATGCGTGATCTGAATGCTGGCAGCCTCGAGGCCGCTATGAGCATGATCGCCGGTACCGCTCGTTCTATGGGCGTTGTTGTTGGCGACTAATTCTTTCAAACACAGCCGAGCGTAAATTGCGCTCGATACAGTGGGAGGATTCAATTCCGAAGAACCACTATGAGGAGGAAATAACATTGTTTAGAGGCAAGAAATATCAGGAGAGCGCCAAGCAGATCGACAAGAATGTTCAGTACGAGGCTGCTGAGGGTATGGCTCTCATTTGCAAAACTGCTTCCGCTAAGTTCGACGAGACCGTTGAGCTGCATGTGAAGCTGGGCGTTGACTCCCGTCACGCCGATCAGCAGGTCCGTGGTGCCATCGTTCTGCCCCACGGCACCGGCAAGACCGTCCGCGTGTTGGTGTTCGCTAAGGGCGACAAGGCTGAGGCTGCTAAGGCTGCCGGCGCCGACTACGTTGGCGATATGGATCTGGTTGAGAAGATCCAGAAGGAAAACTGGTTCGACTTCGACGTTGTCGTTGCCAGCCCCGACATGATGGGTCTGGTTGGCCGTCTGGGTAAGGTTCTGGGCCCCAAGGGTCTGATGCCCTCTCCCAAGGCCGGCACCGTTACCCCCGATGTTGAGAAGGCCGTGAAGGAAGTCAAGGCCGGTAAGATCGAGTATCGTCTGGACAAGACCAACATCATTCACTGCCCCATCGGCAAGGTTTC
>JAKSQE010000039.1 GCA_024404295.1 Oscillibacter sp. | reverse complement strand
GAAAGCCGTCTGCCGATCAGCTTGTTAAACAGCATGGACTTGCCCACATTGGGCCGGCCCACAATGGCAACGATAGGTTTCATCGGCTCTCACTCCTTTTCTTCAGTCATTTGGCGTGTTTCCACACCGATACAGTATATAGAATACCACAAAAGCCGCTTTGTGAACAGCTTTTATTCAAAAAACTCCATACTTTTTCCTGCTTCTGCGCAGAAAAGAAGAGAGGGAAGATTCCTCTTCCCTCTCCAAAGCAATTCAAGCTACCTTATTTTGCGACGACGGACTTGACAACCTTGACCTCACGGCCGTTGTAAGTACCGCACTCCTTGCACATTCTGTGAGGCAGGTGCAGCGCACCGCATTTGGGGCATGCAACGAGACCGGGGACAGCCAGCTTCCAAGTGGAGCTGCGTCTCTTATCACGTCTTGCTTTGGATACTTTTCCCTTAGGTACTGCCATTGTGACACCTCCTTGATCTCAAAAGGCCTTTGCCTTATATTTTTTCATTTATTTGTTCTCTAAAAGCTTTGCAAGAACTGCTAACCGGGGATCTACTTCCTTTTTGCAGGAGCAGGGGCCGAGATTCAAATCAGCGCCGCACCGGGGACACAGTCCCTTACAATCTTCAGAACACAATGTTTTCGTGTCCATTTCAAGGATGAACTCTGTGCGGGCCAATTCCCCCACATCTACCTGATCGTCTTCCAGCAGGACAATTTCATCGCTGTCCTCATTTTGGACTTCCTCTGCCAATATACAGCGGAACGGAACGACCTTCTCCTGCAAAAACGCCTTGCCGCATCGGTCACACACCGCATCCAAAGTTGTTTGGGCGGTCAGTTCCAAGTACAGCACATCCGCTCTGTTTCGAACCTCGCCCTCCACAATGACCGGCCGACTGATCGGATAGCGTCCGGCAAACTCCACATCGGACAGATCCATTTCAAAATGGAAATCCAAATGTTTACCGGGCGTATGCAAAATAGATTTTACCTGAATCAGCATACGTTTACCTCGCAATGACACGGTTAGTATTATAAGGGATTATATTCCCAATGTCAAACAGTTTTTTCAAATTTCCGGCAGATTTTTCACGAATCTGTCTCATCCTCGTAATGCTTGTTTGCCAAATCAATGCCAAGTACTGAATTTCGAAATCCGTTCAGCAGTTTTTCATAGGAGGAAACCCGGTACTCTGTATCTGGCCAACGCTCCGACCACCGTTGACGCAGCAGTTCGGAAAATTCCTCCTCCCCCTGCTTCATCAGCATGGGAGAGAGGTATAAAATCACCATCTGGCGGCAGTCGATCCGCGCAGCAGTTCGGTTCCAAAGAAGTTGTTTTTTCCAATGGGCCTGCAAACCATCCAGCAGGGATTCTGCCAAGATACCCGGATCCATCGTGCCAGCGATCTCCTGACGATAGAGTTCCCCGTACTGCTTTGTATATTCTGCAAAAGCCTCTCGATACGCAAAGCGGGTGAAACGCTGGAGCCACGGCTTTGTTATTGTAATAGCAGATAGCAAAGTCTCGTTCAAGACTCTTCCTCCTCTTCCGTGGTCTCAGCCTGTTCTTCTGCAGTTTCCGCTTCAGCCGGAAGCACTTCGTCATCGTTCCAACTGGTCGGATCATCTTTATGCTCCGCGCCGTAGCGATACGCTTTCCACTCACGGCGAAGCAGCCAGGCACCCAACAACGCATAAGCAATCGCAAACGGAATGGTAATCATAGGCGCATCCGAGTTTCCATCCACCACAACTTTCAGAACTTTTGCTGCCAGATATACCAAATAGCCGCCGGCCAGTACCCAAACATAATTGACTTTACCAGTCTGCTTTTTCATGACTTTTTCCAGCCTTCTCAAATTTCTTCTTTTTCGCCGCTTTACAACCTCATCCGAAACGGGTATGATAGATGCATCTCATTTCAGGAGGCAGCTATGCGGGAGTTTGTCATCGGTAAAAATGACGCAGGACAGCGATTGGATCGATTTGTATCCAAAAACCTGCCCCTTCTCCCCCCTGCTCTGCTGCAAAAGTACATTCGTCTCAAACGCATTAAAGTCAACGGCAAGGGATCCAAGCGAGATGTGCGATTGAATATCGGCGATGTACTGCAATTATACATCAATGACGAGTTCTTTGACAAGCCCAACGAAGAAAACCTGTTTTTGACGGTATTTCAGCCAAAACTCGATATTGTCTACGAGGACGAAAATCTCCTGTTGGTGGATAAGCGTCCCGGTCTGGTGGTCCATGCCGATGAAACAGAAAAGGTCAACACCCTGATCAACCACATTCAAGCCTATCTCTATCAGAAACGGGAATGGAATCCCAAGTGGGAAAATGCTTTTACTCCCGCCCTGTGCAACCGCATCGACCGCAACACCGGCGGCATCGTCATTGCCGCCAAAAATGCCGAAACCCTGCGGATCATCAATGAGAAGATCAAAGAACATGAATTGGAGAAATCCTACCTCTGCATTACAGTGGGCCGCCCCAAGCAGAAAGAGGGCCGTATCGAAGGGTTCCTTCTGAAAGACGAGGCAAAAAAACTGGTCAGTTTTTATCACAAGCCTGTCCCCGGCGGAAAAACTGCTGTGACCCTGTACAGGACATTAGAGACTCGTGGAGAACTGAGTCTTGTGGAATGCCGTCTGCTCACCGGACGCACCCATCAGATCCGCGTTTCCATGGCAGAGATCGGTTGTCCGCTGTTAGGTGACGGAAAGTACGGAAATGGCGCGGTGAATAAGCGGTACAAAGAAACCAGACAGGCACTTTATTCTTACAAACTGCACTTTGACTTTCCCACTGACGCAGGCATGCTGAACTATTTGCGGGGCAAGGCGTTTCAGGTGGAATCCGTCCCCTTCAAAGAAAAATATTTTCCATAATTTTCCTCATTTTTTCTGTCAAGAAAAATACCTGACATTTTTAGGTATTTTTCTTGACTTTTTTTATCGTATCCTATATCATTTTGACTTGCCAAATTTCAACGATAAAGGGTTTCCCCCCTCCAACAGAGAGAAGAGGCGAGAGAGTTATTTTTTTATGAAATGGGGGAGGATACATGTCCAAAGAGTTGATTCGCCTGCAGAACGTCTGCATGGCATTCGACGACGAGCTTGTTCTCGATCACTTAAATCTATATTTTAACGATAAGGAATTCCTCACACTGTTAGGACCCAGTGGCTGTGGTAAAACTACGACCCTGCGGATTATTGGCGGCTTCGCGACCCCTACGAGCGGAGACGTCCTCTTTGACGGTGTGAGGATTAATGACGTGCCGCCCTATCAGCGGCAGATCAACACCGTGTTCCAGAAATACGCCCTTTTCCCGCGCTTGGACGTTTTTGAGAATGTGGCATTTGGTCTCCGTATGCAGAAGCGTCCTGATCCGAATAATCCTAAAAAGATGGTGAAGATCCCTGAAAAGGAGATCGAACAGCGGGTCATGGAAATGCTGGAGGTCGTCAGCCTGAAAGGCTTTGAGCGCAGAAAACCGGAGGCTCTCTCCGGCGGTCAGCAGCAGCGTGTGGCCATCGCCCGCGCACTGGTAAACCGTCCCAAGGTTCTGCTGCTGGATGAGCCTCTGGCTGCTCTGGACCTGAAGTTGCGCAAGGATATGCAAATCGAATTGAAGCGTATCCAGCAACAGGTGGGCATTACGTTTATATATGTAACGCACGATCAGGAGGAGGCCCTGACCATGTCCGACACCGTCGTTGTCATGGATCAAGGTACCATCCAGCAGATCGGCACTCCGGAAGATATTTATAACGAGCCTAAGAACGCCTTTGTGGCAGACTTCATCGGCGAGTCCAACATCATCGACGGTATCATGGTGAAGGACAAAGTTGTAAAGATGTACGGCAAGGAATTTCCCTGCCTGGACGGTGGCTTTGCCGAGAACGAACCGGTGGATGTCGTCATCCGTCCCGAGGACATCGATATTGTCCCCGTGGAACAGGGTCAGCTCATCGGCACCGTCACCAGCGTGACCTTTAAGGGCATGCAGTACGACATCATTGTGGATTTCCGTGGCTTCAAGTGGCTGATCCAGACCACTGATCACTGCCCCGAGGGTTCTCGCATCGGTATCAAGATCGACCCCGACGGCTTCCACATTATGAAAAAGAGCCAGTACTCCGGTATGTTCGGTGACTACTCCTCCTTCTCCGAGGAATATGACGAACTGGATGATGCCAGCCTCACGCTGGACGAGGAGGAGAGCGGGGATGCGGAATAAGTTGTCTCGTTTCGCTATCCCCTACGTGGTTTGGATGGCACTGTTTGTGGTCGCTCCCATTATCATGGTGGTGATCTATGCTTTTACTTCCGCAAACGGTGGCTTTACTCTGGCAAACTTCGCCCGTATGGGGACGTATGGTGTAGTATTTGTCCGCTCTTTCAAGCTGGCTCTGATTGCTACGGCTATTTGCCTTTTGATCGGCTACCCGGTTTCTTACATGCTCAGCAAAGAGGGTGACCGCTTCCAGCGCATCGCCATGGTGCTGATTATGCTGCCCATGTGGATGAACTTCCTGCTGCGCACCTACTCCTGGATGTCCATTTTGGAAAACAACGGCCTACTGAACCAGTTTTTCCAGAAGATTGGTGTCATCGCCGCCTATAACAGTATTTTCGGTACCAACATAAAATATTTTCACATGATCGGTACTCCCGGCGCCGTAGTTTTGGGTATGGTATATAACTACTTGCCTTTCATGATCCTGCCCATCTATTCCGTTATCATCAAGCTGGACCACTCCCTACTGGAGGCTGCTCGTGACCTGGGTGCCAACACGTTCAACGTGTTCCGCCGTGTCATCCTGCCCTTGTCCCTGCCCGGAGTGCTATCCGGCATCACTATGGTGTTCGTCCCCGCTGTGTCCACCTTTGCCATTAGCCAGATGCTGGGCGGTGGAACGCAAATGCTGTTGGGCGATCTGATCGAGCAACAGTACATGGGCGGTGCTTATAACCCCCACTTGGGCGCTGCCATCTCTTTGGTCATGATGATCATTGTGGTAGTCTGCATGTGGGTCATGAATCGCTTCGGTGAAGGCGAAGAACAGGCGGTGATGCTATGAGAAAGAACAACTCCCTGTTCAACCGCTTTTTCATGGTGCTGACGTTTGTGTTCCTGTATGCCCCCATTGCCCTGCTGATTATCTTCTCGTTCAATGCAGGCAGCAGCAACACCGTATGGAAAGGCTTTTCTCTGGAGTGGTACGGCAAGCTGTTCAGTAACCGTATCATCATGCAAAGTGTTTACACCACGTTGCTGGTCTCCGTTCTGGCTACGGTCATTGCCACCGTCGCCGGCACTTTTGCTGCCATTGGCTTCTTTGCCATGCGCCGTAAAATCCGTGACCCCTTGATGACGGTCAACAATATTCCCATGATGAATGCGGATATTGTTACCGGTGTGTCTCTATGTTTATTCTTTGTGGCATTTTTTGGCCTGTTCCAAAAAGTTACCGGTACCCGCCTGACGTTGGGTTTCGGCACCCTGTTGATTGCACACATCGGGTTTAATATCCCTTATGTGATCCTGTCTGTTGGTCCCAAGCTGCGACAAATGGATAAAAACCTGATCGATGCTGCCATGGATCTGGGCTGTATCTGGATGCAGGCCTTCTGGAAGGTCATTCTGCCGGAGATCAAGCCCGGTATCGTCTCCGGTGCGCTGACCGCTTTCACGATGAGTATTGATGATTTCGTCATCAGTTACTTCACCGCAGGCTCTTCTGCATCCACGCTGGCCATGACCATCTACGGCATGACCAAGAAGCGCGTCAGCCCGCAAATTAACGCCATTTCTACCCTGCTGTTCGTCACGGTTCTGGTACTGTTGGCCATCGTCAACATCCGTGAAGCACGTCAGGAGCGGCTGGCTGCAAAGAAGCATATTTAAGTTCCCACGGCGTATGCCTTGAGATAAATAAAAAAATGAAACGTTATTGGAGGAATGATCAATTGAAAAAGACACTTGCCTTGGCCCTCGCCATGATGATGGCAGCCACTATGATTCTGACCGGTTGCGGCGGAAACAGCGACACGGAAGAAAGAGTTGTGAATGTGTGCAGCTGGGGTGAATACATCGACGAATCCCTGATTGATGAATTCGAGGAGCAGACCGGCATCAAAGTGAACTACCAGACCGCCGAAAGCAACGAAGCCCTATATTCCCTGTTAAAAACCGGCGCCGGTGACTATGATGTCATCGTTCCCTCTGACTATATGATCGCTCGTCTCATTGACGAAGGTATGTTGGCGGAACTGGATTACAGCAATATCCCCAACTACGCTCTCATCGACGATCAGTACAAGGGGCTGAGCTATGACCCCGACAACAAGTATACGGTTCCCTATACCTGGGGCACTCTGGGTATCATCTACAACACCACCATGGTGGACGAAGAGATCACAAGCTGGGACGCTATGTTCGATCCCAAGTATGAGGGTAACGTTCTGATGATCCGCAACTCCCGCGATGCTCTGGCCGCTGCCCTGCTGGATCTGGGTTACAGCCTGAACACCACCGACGAATCCCAGATTCGTGAGGCTTATGATCTGCTGAAAACCGCTAAGGAAAACGGAGTCTATCAGGCCTTTGTCATGGATGAGGTCTTCCAGAAGATGGAGGGCGGCAACGCTGCCATCGCCATGTACTATGCCGGTGACTATCTGACCATGCTGGAGAACAATGAGGACCTTGCTTTCGTAGTTCCCGAAGAAGGCTCCAACTGGTTTGTGGACGCTATGTGCGTGCTGAAAAACGCTCAGCACAAGACCGAGGCTGAGGAGTGGATCAACTTCATTGCCTCCACCGAGAGCAATCTGGCCAACATGGACTACATCTGGTATGCCTCCCCCAACGCTGAAGCTCTGGAACAGTACCCTGACTACTACGCAGAGGAGTACGGCGAGGATCTGGATCAGGATTTGTATGAGATCATGGCCGCTCCTGCTGACGTACTGGCTCGCTGCGAATTGTATGTGAACCTGCCCAGTGACACCTTGACCCTGTACAACGATCTCTGGACGGAGCTTGGTATCTAATCATAAAGCGGCACTTCGGTGCCGCTTTTTTCTTGCAAATGTTTTCTGCCCTGGCTATACTGATTTCAAACAACACGTTTTAAGGAGGATATTCTTATGGTTGAGATCGGAAACAAATTTCAGGTGCAACAGACTGTCACCGGCCAGTTAACTGCCGCGCAGGTCGGCTCCGGTGCGTTGCCTGTATTTGGCACTCCCTTTATGATCGGCATGATGGAAAATGCCGCTCTCTCCTGCCTACAGCCCTTTCTGGCGGATGGACAAGGCAGTGTTGGAACCCATCTGAACGTAAGCCATGACGCACCTACACCCGTTGGTATGACTGTCTGGGCCGAAGCTGAGATCACCCATGTGTCCGAAAATGGGAAAATGATCGACTTCAAAGTCAGTGCTTGGGATGAAAAAGGCCCCATCGGCAGCGGAACCCACACCCGCGCCATCATCAATAATGAGCGTTTTCTCAATAAGTGCAACGCTAAGTTAGAAAAATAATGTGCAGTCCAAATAAGCCACAAAAACCACGAGGCAGAAATGCCTCGTGGTTTTGATTTTTAAAACAGCGTCATCTGGCTGGTGTCTGCCATACCTGCGAAAGCGCCCAACGCCTTGAGCTGTTCGATATGGGTCTTGGAAAGCTTATTGCAGCACATAGAGAATTCCTCAATGGAGATAAAGGACTTCCCTTTTCGTTTTTCTACCGTGTCAATAGCTGCAGCTTCACCCAGGCCATGCACCGTCACAAAGGGCGGCAAAAGGCCGTTTTCCGTCACCTTGAACTTCGTGGCATCGGACTCATAGATGTTGATGGTGTCAAAGTGGAAGCCTCGCAGGTAGAACTCATAGCACACTTCCAACGTGGTCAGGAGGTTCTGCTCCACCGCAGTAGCATCCTTATTGTTCTCAATCTCATGAATTTTCCGCTTCACAGCGTCAATGCCGGCGCAGCAATATTCCGCGTCAAACGCCTTTGCTCGGACAGAGAAGAACGTTGCATAGAATGCCAACGGCTCATGCACCTTATACCATGCGATGCGGAATGCCATCATTACATAGGCCACAGCATGGGCTTTCGGGAACAGATAGCCGATTTTTGCCAAAGACTCGATGTACCAATCGGGCACGTCATGCTCCCGCATGGCATCTTCCCAGCCGGGCTCAAAGCCGGCCTTCTTGACCTTACCCTTTCGAACGGACTCCATGATTTTGAAGCTCATCTTGGGATCAAGGCCCATGGAAATAAGGTACAGCATAATATCGTCACGGCAGCCCACCGTCTCCAAAACGGAAGCCGTACCGCTGACGATCAGTTCGCGGGCATTGCCCAACCACACGTCCGTACCGTGGGAGAAACCGGACAGACGCACCAGCGTGTTGAAGTCTTTAGGCTGGGTATCCATCAGCATCTGGCGGGTAAACCGAGTGTTGAATTCCGGAATTGCTACAGCACCGGTGGGACCGAGAATTTCATCATTTTCATAGCCCAGCACCTTACTGGAAATAAAAATAGACATGGTATCCGGATCATCCAACGGTATGTCATGGGGATCCATGCCGGTGAGATCCTGCATCATACGAACCATAGTGGGGTCATCATGCCCCAGCATGTCCAACTTCAGCAGGTTCGCCTCCATGGAGTGATATTCAAAGTGAGTGGTGATGGTTTCTGAGCCGTCATCGTCCGCAGGGTGCTGCACCGGACAGAAATCTTCCATACTCTTATCGTCCGGCACCACCACCAGTCCGCCGGGGTGCTGACCCGTGGTACGACGAGTGCCGACACACCCCAGTGTCAGGCGGTTCTCCTCCGCTCGACCGGCCACCATGCCGTTCTCCTCCAGATACTTTTTCACAAAGCCGAAAGCTGTCTTTTCTGCCAGCGTACCAACAGTTCCCGCGCGAAACACCTGCGTCTCGCCAAACATTTCCACCGCATGGCGATGGGCTTTTGCCTGATATTCACCGGAAAAGTTCAGGTCGATATCAGGCACCTTGCCGCCGCCAAAGCCCAGGAAGGTCTCAAAAGGAATATCAAAGCCGTCCTTTACATACTTCGTCCCACAGACCGGGCAGACCTTGTCCGGCATATCTGCACCGCAGCCATAGCTGCCGTCCGTAATAAACTCGCTGTTTTTGCACTTAGGACAGCGGTAATGCGGCGGCAGAGAGTTCACCTCTGTAATGCCGGACATATAGGCTACCAGTGAAGATCCGACAGAGCCTCGGGAACCCACCAGATAGCCGTTTTCCAGACTGCGCTGCACCAGTTTCTGCGCCGACATATAGACCACGTCGTATTTGCCTAAAATACCACCCAATTCCACATTCAGGCGATCCACAATCAGTTGCGGTGGATTTTCACCGTACAGGCGATGGACTTTCTCCCAAACCAGGCGATTCAGATCCTCCTCTGAATTCTCCAATCTGGGCGGGAACAATTCCCCTGGCAGCAGCTCAAAGGTCTCTACCTGATCTGCCACCAGTCGGGTATTGGCGACCACTACTTCGTAAGCTTTCTCCTCACCCAGATAGCGAAATTCCTCCAGCATTTCCTGGGTGGTTTTGAAGTAAATGGGCAACGGTGCGTTGGCATCCGGAAACTTTTTAGATGCCAGCAAGATATGGCGATAGACCTCATCTTCCGGCTCACGGAAATGCACATCACCCGTGGCGCAGACCGGTTTGCCCAACTCCTCGCCCAGTCGAACGATCACTCGATTGAACTCACGCAGTTCCTCCTCGCTCTGTACATCGCCGTTGCGAAGCATGAACATATTGTTGCAGATAGGTTGGATCTCCAGATAATCGTAGAAGGACGCAATGCGCTTCAACTCGTCCCAATCCTTGTGGTCGGTAACGGCCCGGAACAGCTCACCTGCTTCGCAGGCAGAACCGATGATCAAGCCCTCTCGATGGGCCATGAGTTCATTTTTCGGAATAATTGGAACGCGCTTAAAATGTTTCAAATTTGAATCTGAAATCAACTGATAGAGGTTTTTCAGGCCAACTTTGTTGCGAGCAATAATAATAATATGCTTTGGGAACCGGTTGGACTTACTGCCCAGCGGCCGCAGCTTCTCCATCTCCTTGTTGACTTCCTGCAGACTGTG
>JAKSQE010000038.1 GCA_024404295.1 Oscillibacter sp. | reverse complement strand
GACTTGCTGTCTAACAGCGAAATGCACTCTGCAGAGCATCTCATTGCAACGCTGCTGCGTAACTCGCCTGAGAAGGATGGCGTGATCTACTTTGGCCCCATGGGCTGCCAGACTGGCTTTTATTTTCTGTTTGATCAGCGCAATTTGTCTTTGGAAGAAGCGGTAGAACTGGTGAAACGAGTCTTCCGGCAGGGCGGGGACTTTGAAGGGCCCATGCCCGGCAAATCCGCAAAGGAATGCGGCAACTACATCAATCTGGATCTGGACACCGGAAAAGCGATCTGCAAGTGGTATGCAGAGCTGGTTGCCGACTGGACTGTGGAAAAATTGGCTTACGAAGCCTGATGCAAAAAAGTTCCATTTTTGAGAAGAAAAATCACGAAAAATATTGACAACGGCACGGTTCGTTGTTACAATAGACAAGCCGCTTTGAATGGGTTTAAAAGTGTTTCTGCGGAAACCGCCCCCGACAGCGAGCCCGTATATGAAGGAGTTGAAACAAGAATGAACGCAATCATCGTGACTGGCGGCAAGCAGTACAAGGTGGCTGAGGGCGACGTGATCTACATCGAGAAGCTGGATCAGGAAGCTGGCGACGCCATCAAGTTCGATCAGGTTCTGGCTGTCATCGACGGCGAGAAGGCAACCTTCGGTACCCCCGTTGTGGAGGGCGCTGTGGTTGAGGCCAAGATCGTCAAGAACGGCAAGGGCAAGAAGATCCGCATCTTCAAGTATAACCCCAAGAAGGGTTATCGTAAGCGTCAGGGCCATCGTCAGCCTTACACCAAGGTTGAGATCGGCAAGATCTCTGTCTGAGCATGACCACCGTAACGTTCCATACGGAGGGAAATCGGATCACCGGTTTCGATTCCAAGGGGCATAGCGGCTATGCGGATGCGGGGGAAGACATTCTGTGCGCATCGATCGGTGCGGCCATCACTGTTGTGGAGGCCACCATCAATGACGTGCTGGGTCTTGCGGCATCTGTGAAAATCGATGAAGAGAATGCGCATATTTCCTTGCGCCTGCCCGGTGGATTATCCCAGACGGCAGAGAGTACCTGCCAGTCTTTGCTGACCGGCTTGATGCTCTACTTCACCATGCTGAACGACGAGTATCCCGACAACATCGAAGTTCTGGAGGATGAATAATCCTCTCCATCTAAAATCTTCAGAAAGGATGGTCCTTAATTATGATTCGTATTGGTTTGCAGTTCTTCGCTCACAAGAAGGGCGGCGGCTCCACCAAGAACGGCCGTGACTCCAACTCCAAGCGTCTGGGCGCTAAGCGTGCAGACGGCCAGTTCGTCAAGGCCGGCAATATCCTGGTTCGCCAGCGCGGCACCAAGATCCATCCCGGCACCAACGTGGGCATCGGCACCGATGACACCCTGTTTGCCAAGGTGGACGGCACCCTGCGCTTTGAGCGCCTGGGCAAGGATCGGAAGCAGGCTTCCGTCTACGCCGCTGAGTAATCAGAATATGAGCCTAAAATCCCGAACCGAAAGGTTCGGGATTTTTTCATCTCTTTATGCGGAAAAGGCTGTGCGGGAGTTGTGCGTTTGCTGAGAGATATGGTATAATCGAGCCGATGAGAAACCACGAAGGAGGGATCGGTTTGGACTTTTACGGAACATTAGGCCCCAGTTGTGCCGCCGTTGACCGGTTGAAAGATATGTTCTGCGCCGGTATGACCGGCGTGCGGCTGAACCTGTCCCATGTGACGCTGCAGGACGCAGCAGAACAACTTCGGGCGTTGCAGGAAGCGGCACATTGCTGTGGCGTAAACACAAAGCTACTGATCGATATGCAGGGCCCGGAGCTGCGGGTCGGAAAAATGGAGTCGCCTGTAGAACTGCAGGAAGAGACGGAAACGATTCTGGGGCATGGCGGCATTCCTGTCCCGGAGATGATTTTGCCCTATATGGCGAGCGGCCAGACAGTGCTGCTGGACGACGGCAAGCTGTTGCTGGAAGTGACGGAAACCTGTGATGATCATGCAAAAGCACAGGTCAAGCGGGGCGGAGTTCTGCACAGCCGTAAGAGCATTGCCTTGCCCGGTGCGAAAGGATTTCGCCCACCCACTATGACAGCGGCAGATTTGGAGAATATACGCTGTGCGGCGAAGTGCGGTGTGACCGGTGTCATGCAGCCCTTCGTCCGAGACCGTGAGGACTTGGAGACCGTGCGCCGCGCACTGGACGAGAACGGCTGCCAGCATGTGCGGCTGTTTGCGAAAATTGAGAATATGGATGGGGTAGAGCGTTTAGACGAGCTGCTGCCAGCCTGCGATGAGGTGGTCATTGCCCGAGGCGACCTTGGCAACGCAGTTCCGCTGTGGGAACTGCCGAGTGTGCAGAAGCGCATTGCCGCCCAATGCCGTGCCGCAGGGAAACCGTTTATGGTGGTGACACAGATGCTATCTTCGATGGAGCAAAATCCCGTCCCCACCCGTGCGGAAGTCAGCGACATTTTCAACGCAGTGTTGGACGGTGCGGCGTCCGTTATGGTGACAGGCGAGACCGCAGTGGGGCGCTATCCCAGGGAGGTCATGCACTACTTGGTCAAGACAGCACAGGAAGCCGAAAAATGGATGAATAGATAACAAAATCCCGCCAGAATGGCGGGATTTTTGCGTATTTAAAACTTATTCTGCATCTTCTTCTAATGCTTCTACCAGGAAACTGACCGGACGGAATCCGTCATTGCAGGAGAGCATAGCGGAGCGTGGATTTTTCATCCAGCCGTCATAAAAGTTTTCAGCGCCGTGGCTTAGTGCCAACACAAAGGGGGAGAGGGTGTCCCATGCGCTGGGGCAGAAGCCCTCCGGCTTTTCCCAACCGTTGGCGATAAAAACCTGCCCCTCCACCATATCGCAGGCATGGGTGATAGGATTTTCGTACTGTGCTATGAGGTCATCGTAGCGGGCTATCCGCATGACGGTGATTTTACATTTTTTCATATCACTTCTTCATAGCTTTGGCGATTAGCTGCTGTCCTTCGGGAGAACGCAGGACTTCCAATACGGTGTCCTTTACCATAGCACGGAAAGAGTCGCTTTTCAGCAGGGCGTTGAACACGGCTCCGTCGGATTTGCCGCTGTCAGAGGACTGCGCCACAATGGTGCGAGCCACGACTTTGGGAATGTTGACAGGCTCTTCTTTGGGCACTTCACCGTTGAGCCAGTTATCCATACTGGTGGGGTCGTCGGTCTCACCCTTGAGATAGAACAGGGAGACGCCAAAATAACCGGCCAGTTTTTGCTGCTGCTCCTGATTGGGGGTCTGGCGACCGGTCTCAAACTTTTCGATGGACATACGAGGCAGTCCCAGAGCGGCTGCCAGTTCGGGGCGGCTCATGCCTTTCTGGATGCGAAGTGCCTCAATGCGCTGTGCCATATTGACCATAATGGATTTCTCCTTTTCAAATTTTGTGGCGGTTTTTCTCCGGCAAAAGTGTGACGATACCGGTCTCACGGGTTTTCTTTAGATCGATGAGCCGCTGATTGGAGGAGCCGCGAAACCGCAGGGAAAGATTTTTCAGTTCTTCCACAAAGCGGCCGTCCACCAAGACGTCCAACATGGACAACATTTCGTCTGTGACCTCGCAGCGAGGGTGACTGCCGTCTGTTAATAGATCTTCATAGGTGAAACCGGTGAAACTCCAGATGTTTTTCTGAGGCAGAGTCTCCCGTACACGGTGCAAGAACGGCACCAATACCCGCTGGTTCTCCGGTTCAAAAGGTTCTCCACCCAGTAGAGTCAGCCCCTGAATGTAATCCGGAGCCAGCATGTTAAGCAGTTGATCTTCGGTTTCCTTGGTAAAGGGCTGTCCGTAAGTGAAATCCCAAGTTTGGGGCTGGAAGCAATGGGGGCAATGATTGGTGCAGCCGGAGACGAAGAGCGTGACCCGAACGCCTTCGCCGTTGGCAATGTCGCAGTCTTTGATCTCACCATAATACATGGTCACGCTTCCTCCTCTTCTGCGTCAATAAACAGTTCAAAATCCATCCCCATTACGGTGGGCTTTGCAGCGGCGGCCAGCTCGACATCCGTCAGAACCACGCTGTCCAGATACTGCTTCATGACGGCAACATCGTCTTCCGTCAGCTCGTCACAGTCCTCCGGGGCTTCGCCCCATTCGTCGGCAACGGCTGTTTTCTCAGGGACCAGACCGGAGATTTTACTGTCATCGATGCAGACGTCGGTAGAGATCTGATAAGAGTTCAGGTGAAAGGAAAACTGATAGAGCACGGACATGCCAAACTTTCCCAGATAGAGAAATCGGTCTCCCATGCGCTTCATACTCACATTTCGCCCCAAATAGGCAGATTCCAACTCTTGCAGGGTCATGATGGATATTCTCCTTTTTGTCGGTTAAAAATCATGGAGACAGAACAGCTCTGTCTCCATGATCCCACATTGTCAAAAATTCATGTTACAGATGCAGCACGCGGTCACGGATCTCCTGCGTACGGCCCTGATTCCAGTACTGCGTGCCGATGTAGCCGCAGGTACGACGAGCCACATTCATCTTGTTCTGGTCGGTATTGCCGCAGTTGGGGCACTTCCAGATCAGCTTGCCGTTGACTTCCTCGATGCTGATCTCGCCGTCCCAGCCGCCTTCCTGGCAGTAGTCGCTCTTGGTGTTCAGTTCAGCATAGATGATATTCTCATAGATGAACTTCATAACTTCCAGAACGGCTTCGATATTGTTCTGCATATCGGGAACTTCCACATAGCTGATAGCACCGCCGGGAGACAGGTGCTGGAACTGGGCTTCAAACTTCAACTTGTCAAAGGCGTTGATATCTTCCGTCACATGAACGTGATAGCTGTTGGTGATATAGCTCTTGTCCGTAATGCCTTCGATGACACCGAAACGGCGCTGCAGGCACTTGGCAAACTTATAGGTGGTGGACTCCAGAGGAGTGCCGTAGATGGAGTAGTCGATATTCTCAGCAGCCTTCCACTCGGCGCACTTATCATTCATCTTCTGCATGACCTGCAGAGCGAAGGGGGTAGCGGAGGGGTCGGTATGGCTTTTGCCGGTCATGTATTTTACGCACTCATACAGACCTGCGTAACCCAGAGAAATGGTGGAGTAGCCGTTGAACAGCAGCTTGTCGATGGGTTCACCTTTCTCCAGACGGGCCAGAGCGCCATACTGCCACAGAATGGGAGCAGCATCAGATAACGTGCCCTTCAGACGGTTGTGGCGGCACTGCAAGGCACGGTGGCACAACTCCAAACGCTCCTCAAAGATCTTCCAGAACTTGTCCAGATGACCGCCGGAGGACAGGGCCACGTCGGGCAGGTTGATGGTGACAACGCCCTGATTGAAACGACCGTAATACTTGTGCTTGCCCGGCTCGTAGTTGCCGGCATTGGCAACGTTGCCGATACCGTTGTCGGTGAAGCGGTCGGGGGTCAGGAAAGAGCGGCAGCCCATGCAGACATAGACATCTCCCTTGAGCTCCAGCATCTTCTTCTCGGAAATATAGTCAGGCACCATGCGGCGGGCAGTGCACTTGGCAGCCAACTCGGTGAGGTACCAGTATTTGGAATCTTCGGAAATATTATCCTCTTCCAACACATAGATCAGCTTGGGGAAGGCGGGCGTGACCCACACGCCATTCTCGTTCTTCACACCCTCAAAGCGCTGCACCAGCATCTCTTCGATGATCATGGCCAGATCTTTCTTCTCCTGCTCATTGCGAGCTTCGTTCAGGTACATGAACACGGTGATGAAGGGAGCTTGACCGTTGGTGGTCAGCAGAGTGACGACCTGATACTGAATGGTCTGCACGCCACGGCGGATCTCCTCCCGCAGGCGAGTCTCCACAAGTTCATTGAACTGCTCCGTGGAGGGAGTTGCGCCGATGATCTTCATCTCGGATTCCACGATCTTGCGGATCTTCTGACGGCTGACATCCACGAAAGGTGCCAGATGGGTGAGGCTAATGGACTGGCCGCCATACTGGTTGGAGGCGACCTGAGCCACGATCTGTGTGGCAATATTGCAAGCGGTGGCAAAGCTGTGGGGACGCTCGATGAGGGTGCCGGTGATCACGGTGCCGTTTTGCAGCATGTCCTCCAGATTGACCAGATCGCAGTTGTGCATATGCTGGGCGTAGTAGTCGCTGTCGTGGAAGTGGATGATGCCCTCACGGTGTGCCTCAACCACCTCGGTAGGCAGCAGAATACGTTCGCTCAGGTCACGGCTCACTTCACCGGCCATATAGTCACGCTGTGTGGAGTTCACCACAGGGTTCTTGTTGGAGTTTTCCTGTTTGGCTTCCTCGTTGCAGCACTCGATCAAGGAGAGGATCTTCTCATCGGTGGTGTTACTGCGACGCACCAGAGAACGGGTATAGCGGTAAGTCACATAGTTCTTGGCGATCTCGTAAGCGCCATGAGCCATGATCTGGTACTCCACTAAATCTTGTATCTCCTCCACGGAGGGAGCACGATTCATTTTCAGGCAGGAGAACTCCACGCTCTCCGCAATGCGCTGAATCTGCATGGGAGTCATGCGGATGCCCTCATCCACGCTTTCGTTTGCCTTTGTAATAGCGCCAATGATCTTTGTGATATCAAAGACCACTTCGGCACCGTTTCGCTTAATTACCGTCATGTAAACCGTCCTCCTGAACATCTATCTCTAAGGAGATGACATAATATCCCCATATATATGACTTCTGAATCATCTTAGCATACAACATATAGGATGTAAAGAGCGAGAACGGGAAAAATCACACAAAATTTGGAATGGAAATTCTACACTTTACGCAGTCGGGAAAAGCGGGTATAATAGCAGTAAAAAAACAAGCGTTTTTGGGAGGATATTCATTATGGAACATGCTGAAACGCTACTGACATTTATCAATAAAAGCCCAAGTTGCTATCATGTGGTGGACAATACGGTGGCGGAATTGATGGGGAAAGGCGGCCATTTGCTGCGGGAATCCCAACCGTGGACACTGGAATATGGAACACAATATGTTGTGGCACGGGGAGATTCCTCTTTGATCGCATTTCGCATGCCGAAAGGAACAGTCAAGGGCTTTCTGATCGCTGCCGCTCACAGCGATTCTCCCACCTTCAAAGTGCGGGAATCGGGCGAGATGGCATCTGCGGGAAACTGCCTGCGGCTCAGCGTAGAGCCTTATGGCGGCGGGATCTGGCGCTCCTGGATGGATCGCCCGCTGTCTGTGGCAGGCCGTGCGGTGGTGCGCTGCGGCGACAAGTTGGAAACCAGACTGGTGGATGTAAAACGCCCTCTGCTGATGATCCCCAGCGTGGCCATCCACTTTGATCGGGAAGTGAATAAGGGCACCGCCTTGAATGCGGCAGTAGATCTGCTGCCTTTGTTTGCCAACGGGAAAGAGCCGGGTGCATTCCGCAAACTGATCGCGGAGGAACTGGATGTTACGGAAGAAGAATTGCTGTCCACGGAGCTGTTCCTGTATCCCTATATGCAAGGATGCCGCATGGGGCTGAATGGTGAGTTTCTGGCCTCTCCCAGATTGGACGACCTGCAGTGCGTTTACGGCTGCCTGCAAGGCTATTTGCAGGCAGAGGAGAGCGACCATGTTTCGGTATTGGCGATTTTCAATAACGAGGAAGTGGGCAGCGGTACGCGACAGGGAGCAGACTCCACTTTTCTGACCGATGTGTTGGAACGCATCGCGGAGAACCTGCACATGACGGCAGAGGAAAAACAGATGGCCTATGCCAACAGTTTTCTGGTGTCTGCGGACAATGCTCACGCCATCCATCCCGCACATCCGGAGTATTCCGACAAGACGGAGGCACCGGTGCTGAATGGAGGGATCGTGCTGAAATACAATGCAAACCAGCGCTACACCACGGATGCGGTGTCGTCAGCGGTATTTACGAAGATTTGTGCAGATCACGATATTCCTTTGCAGCGATACAGCAACCGCGCCGACCTGCCCGGTGGCTCAACGTTGGGTAACATTGCCATGGCACATCTGTCCATCCCTGCAGTGGACATCGGCCTGCCGCAGTTGGCGATGCACAGCTGCTGCGAAATGGCCGGCGCAGAAGACACCGATTTGCTGGTAAAAGCCATGACGGCTTATTTCGGCTGTCGCTTGCAGCGAGAGGCTGACGGCAGCATTACCGTTTGAGGGAGTGATAAGTTGTGAGATTATTATTTCGGCAGCGGTTCTTTTCGTGGTTCGACAGCTACGATATTTATAATGAGCAAGGCGAGACGGTTTATACTGTACACGGCCAGTTGGCTTGGGGGCATTGTCTGCACATTGAGGATGCCTCCGGCCGTCATGTGGGCACGGTGAAAGAGCGGATCTTGACCCTGCTTCCTAAGTTTGAACTGTACGAAAATGAGCAGTATTTGGGCTGTATCCAACGAAAATTTACCTTCTTCCGCCCTGCGTATGAGGTGGAGTGCAACGGCTGGCAGGTGGAAGGCAGCTTTTTCGAGTGGGACTACACCGTGCGGGAAGCCTGCGGCGGTGTGGTGGCGACCATCAGTAAGGAATTGTTCCATCTCACCGATACATATGTCATTGATGTGGCGAATCCCAAAGATGCCCTCCACGCCTTGATGCTGGTGCTGGCCATCGATGCGGAAAAGTGTTCACGGGACAAATAATTGCAAAAACCCACCAATTTTTAAACCTCCCTAAATTGCACGGATAGTACAATTTAGGGAGGCTTTCTTTCCGTTGATGGTTTTTTATGATAGATTTGCTATATTGCAGATAATAAACGTTTATGCCAGTTGGATGCGGGATAAAGCTGAAATTTATCGTTCTTTCTTTTCTCTGATATATCCACAGTTGACACTCCATGCGGCTTTAGCCGTGTGGAGTGTCAACAGGAGTCTGAAGCAAAGGCACGTAAGATTTGGATCAAGCATAGGGTGATAGGTTATAATTTTACCTTCTGACTGCCAGGCAATAGCAACTCATTTCAGTTATTAAATCTGTTCAGCAAGCCGAGCCATTTCCTCCGTCATGATCTGGGCAAACTGCCCGATATGAACGCCGTCAATGAAACGGTGATTGACTTCCAGAGAGATTCCCAGTTCTTTTCTGCCGTTTTGCTCGACATACTTGCCCCATGTGACCCGGGGAATGGAATCGTTCTTTGCATTCGGTGACCCCAGATCCCGGTCATTTGTAACACCGGTAATGTCGATCCATGGCAGGCAGGATATGTAAATCAAATCATCTGTCTGACCGCTCTCGTCGATAAAAGCAGACTGTGCGGTGCTCTTTTCCTTTGCGGCGTTGCTGAAATCCTCGATCGTTCCGTCAAAAGGCATGGTCACGATGTGGAAAGCTTTCGAACCTTTTTTCAGATCTGTAAAACTTGGATTTCTGCCATCCAGCTGATACACATTTTCTCCTCTGGTGACGAACTGAAAGGCATCGATTTGATTGATGGACTTTGTCACCAAGTAACACATGGAGTAATAGAAGGAGAGGTCATGACATTTCACATAGTTGTATAGATCTGTGACGTCCAGTCGAAACGTGACCATATAAAATGGATTGGACATTCCGCTGAAAAAGTGAAAGATATCCCGTCTGTCCCATGTTTCAAGATCGATCTTTTTCAAAATGGTCACCTCACTGCTGCCGACTGTCTGCAAATCACGAAGTGCCGATTTGCAATCTGCGGCACGTATTTATGTTTCGTCCTGCTCTGCCGCCAGTTCCTCTTTAGCCTGCTGCAAAATTTTTCGCTCGGCCTTGGTGGTGAGCTGGGATTCATCGAAATTGGCAAATAAATCAGGGCGGCGAAGCATGGTGCGCTTGTAGCTTTCCTTTTTGCGCCATGCGGCTACCTTTGCATGGTCGCCGGAGCGAAGGATCTCAGGCACTTCCCGGCCGTGCCACTCGGCGGGGCGGGAGTACTGGGGATATTCCAACAGGCCGTTCCAATGGCTCTCTTCTTCAAAGCACTCAGCATCGGGCAGCACTCCCGGTACCATGCGGCATACGGCATCTGCCACCGCCATGGCGGGGATCTCTCCACCGGTAAGGACGAAGTCGCCCATGCTCAACTCTTCGTCCACACACTCGTCGATAAATCGCTGGTCAATGCCTTCGTAGTGACCGCAAACCAGAATCAGATGGTCGTAATTCGCTTTCAATTCCTTGGCGATCTCCTGATTGAACGTGCGGCCGCAAGGGGACATATAAATGGTGCGACCTGAACCGTAGGTGTCTACAATGTGCTGCCAGCAGCGGTACAGGGGATCCGCCTGCATGACGGCACCGCGGCCGCCGCCGTAGGGGTAGTCGTCCACCTGCATCTGCTTGTTGGTGGTGTATTCCCTTATTTGGTGCGTTTTGATCGTGATATAGCCCCGCTCCTGCGCGCGCCC
>JAKSQE010000037.1 GCA_024404295.1 Oscillibacter sp. | reverse complement strand
ACTCCAGCGAGCTGATGGAAGCCGTAGACGACCTGAATTTGGAATCTGACCAAATGGATCAGCTGTATGATTCTCTGGAAGCCTTGAATATTGAGATCGGCTCCGAAGAAGATCTGCTGCCCGATCTGACCAACGACGAGCCTGCTGCTGATGAAATCGCCGAAGTCGAAGAAGAGGAACTGGTTGATCCCAACACCTTGGTCAATAACTTCTCCATCGACGACCCCGTGCGCATGTATCTGAAAGAAATCGGCAAAGTCCCCCTGTTGACCCCCAACGAAGAGGTTGCTTTGGCGCAAGCTATGGCTGCCGGCAACGAGGCACAGGAAAAGCTGGCTGACTTGGATGCTCGCCGCGAAGCCGGAGTTGCGCTTCTTACTGCCGACGAAGAAATCGAGCTGGCAAAGCGCATGGAGAATGGCGATATCGAGGCGCAGAAGCGTCTGGCCGAGGCTAATCTCCGTCTCGTCGTATCAATTGCGAAGCGTTATGTCGGTCGCGGTATGCTCTTCCTTGACCTCATTCAGGAAGGAAACCTTGGTCTCATAAAAGCCGTAGAGAAGTTTGACTACAACAAGGGCTACAAGTTCAGTACCTACGCTACCTGGTGGATTCGTCAGGCTATCACCCGTGCCATCGCCGATCAGGCTCGTACCATTCGTATCCCCGTCCACATGGTGGAAACAATCAACAAAGTCATTCGTGTCAGCCGTCAGCTGCTGCAGGAGTTGGGCCATGATCCTACTCCCAACGAAATTGCAGCCGAGATGAATATGCCTGTAGAAAAAGTGCGTGAGATCCTCAAGATCGCACAGGAACCCGTTTCTCTGGAGACACCGATCGGTGAAGAGGAGGACAGCCACTTGGGTGACTTCATTCCCGACGAAGGTGCCAGCGAACCCAGCGAGGCTGCCAGCTTCACTCTGCTGAAAGAGCAGCTGATGGACGTCCTGTCCACGCTGACTCCCCGTGAGGAAAAGGTGCTGAAGCTGCGCTTCGGCATCGAGGACGGCCGCACGCGTACGTTGGAGGAAGTCGGCAAAGAATTTAACGTTACTCGTGAGCGCATTCGCCAGATCGAAGCCAAGGCCCTGCGCAAGCTGCGTCATCCTTCTCGCTCCAAAAAGCTGAAAGATTTTTTGAGCTGAGCTTTCCATTTTTATTTGCGAGGATAAAATATGATACAATTCATCTCCACTGTAAACAAAGCAGTGAATGACTTTATCTGGGGTGTCCCCGCTATGATCTGTATCATCGGCGTGGGACTGTATCTCAGCATCGGGACGCGATTCATTCAGGTGCGCAAGTTTGGCTACGCCATTCGCTCCACCATCGGCCGGATGTTCCGTAAGAAAGAATCCTCCGATGGTGCGATGACGCCCTTTCAAGCCGCCTGCACTGCTGTGGCTGCCACAGTCGGAACCGGCAAGATTGCCGGTGTAGCAGGTGCTATTGCCATCGGCGGTCCCGGAGCTGTGTTCTGGATGTGGTGCTCTGCTTTTCTTGGCATGTGCACAAAGTTTGCCGAAGTCACTTTGGCCGTTCACTTCCGTGAGCGCAACAGCGCCGGCGATCTGGTTGGCGGCCCTATGTATTACATCAAAAACGGTCTAAGCCCCAAATGGCGCTGGCTGGCTTATGCGTATTCTCTCTTTGGTGTTTTGACCGTGTTCGGTACGGGCAATGCCACACAGGTAAACACCATCACCACCGCCATCGACTCCGCCTTGCTGAACTATGATCTGCTGACGCAAAAGCAACTCCCCACCTTTCATTTAACCGCAGGTATCGTCATTGCCATTTTAGTAGGACTGGTCCTGCTGGGAGGCGTCAAACGCATCGGCAATGTAACTGAAAAGTTGGTGCCCTTTATGGCGCTGCTGTATGTCCTTCTGGCTCTGGGCGTGGTGATTCTAAATGCCAAGAGCATTCCCGTGGTATTTACCGCAATCATCGGCGGTGCATTCACTCCTAACGCTTTTACCGGCGGTTTGATCGGAAGTTTCTTCCTTAGCCTGAAAAAAGGCGTGTCTCGCGGCATTTTCTCCAACGAAGCAGGTCTCGGCACCGGCTCGATCGCCCATGCTTGTGCCGATACGCGCAAGCCTGTGAAACAGGGTCTCTTCGGAATCTTTGAGGTTTTCTCTGACACCATGGTGATCTGCACCCTCACAGCATTGGTGATCCTGTGCAGCGGCGTCCCGATCGAATACGGTCAGGCCGCCGGTGCGGCCCTGACCATTTCAGGTTTCACTTCTACATACGGAAGCTGGGTGTCTATCTTCACTGCCATAGCTATGTGTTGCTTCGCATTCTCCACCATTATCGGCTGGGGTCTTTACGGCGCACGGTGCATTGAGTTTCTCATCTCGCCAAAAATTATTAAGCCCTTCATGGTGGTATATGCTCTGGTAGCAATCGTAGGTGCTACCATGGATCTTGGGCTGCTGTGGGAGATTGCAGATACCTTCAACGGCTTGATGGCCATTCCCAATCTGGTGGCCCTATTCCTGCTCTCCGGCACGGTTGTCAAACTGACACAGGACTATTTCGCCGATGAAGGCTAAAAACGTTCTAATCACAAACGCGGCGACTTCCATAAGAAGTCACCGCGTTTTATCCTGTTTACAGTTCAACCGATTCGCCGGGAGTCAGCACTTTGCAGGCAAAGCCGGCCGCTTCCACCTTTGCAGCAAATTCGTTGCCTGTCTGCGCCACCATAGGAAATGTATTAAAGTGCATGGGGATCGTCAATGCCGGTTCCATCATTTTTACCGCACGCACAGCATCATCCGGTCCCATGGTAAACACATCGCCGATGGGCAGCAATGCCACATCCAGCTTTTCGTCTTTCAGCAGCATCATCTCCATAGTCAGTGCCGTATCACCGGCAAAGTATACAGCCTTGCCGCCCATCCTTACCACAAAACCGCAGGCCAACGCCCCGGGAACGCCGCTGCCGTGGATCGCTGTCACCATCTTCACCGAACCGAAAGGCAATCTCGCGGTTCCGCCAATATTGCCGGGCAGGAATTCCACGCCCTTCGGTGCAAATAGTGCGCCACCCAATTCGATGGGACAGATCACTTTCGCGCCGGTACGTTTCGCAATCATCTCTGTATCCCCTACATGGTCATCATGTCCGTGGGATACCAGAATATAATCTGCCTCGATCTGATCAGCTCTTGCAGCAGCCTGACTATTTCCGGTGAGAAACGGATCTGTCAGAATCTTAGTGGTACCATCGTCCAGAAGAAAACAGGCGTGACCTAAAAATGTGATTTTCAGCATGGCAATTCTCCTTTTTGCAGCGTCCTCGCAGGTTTTATGGACTGATTTACAAGAATTTTAGAGGAAATTGATACTGCCGTCAAGAACTTTTCGCAGCAGAGCGGATATACTTCAGAAATTCTTATTTCTCCAGATAGCTCAGCAGGCGTCCAGTCTCCAGTGCAGCCAGTGCGCGCACACCTTCAAAGTCTACATAAGGATTATAGACTGCCTCCAGTTTATCATGGTTTTCTTTGGCCTCCCTCAGGGCTTGCATCCCGTCTTCCCGCAGCAACACAGTCAAACGATGCTGAAAGCGCAGATGTGCTTTTCCTTTGGGATCCGTCATTGCATCCAGTCGAATCCGACGGCTGGGTGTTCCCGGATACTCCATCCCGGGGCGAGATGTTACAAAGGCAAGTTCCAGTTCCGGGATCAAAAGGTGTTCGATTCTGCCCGGATCTTCCGGAGCGAAACACGCTATGGTGTCCCATCCCCGTTCAACTGCTGCATCATGCAACTTTGCCAGAATCGGCCCTGCCAGTTCGTAACTGTCTTCCAATTCATAGACACGTGAACACAAAGTATCTACACTGTCAAAGCGCCAAATGTAGCCCTTGTGGGTCACACTCCCCAGAAAACGTTTGGTCGTACGTCCCTGTTCACTCCTCCGCTTCGGGATTTCCCTTGCGATGATACCTTCTGCCCGGCGGAGCGCTTTTTGTGCATTAAACGTGGGGTGAACCGCGGTTACTGTGTCTAATTCCACCTGTCTTGCTGCTTTCAGGCAGCGATAGGCTTTTGCATAAGCCGCTTTATAGGCGTGCGTATGCGCCTTCACCTCCTCCGCCGCCGCTTTGGCTGCACCCAAATCGTAAAATCTGCCCAAGTCAACATACCGATCCACGGCGGCGGGGTATTGCGGTTCGATCACATGCGGACTGGTGCCATCGCAAATAGCGCAGCGCAGCTCCGGCAGTACGACCCCATCCAGCGAATCCGGATCACCGGAACACCAGAGATACTCCACCGGTGTCCCTGTCTGCTCCATTTCTTTTCCGATCTCGCGCATAAATGTATTCTTCCCCACACCCGGGCCGCCCTTGAGCACCATCAAATCATATGTTTGCTCAATATCGATCAATTCGGAAAACAGGTTTTGAAAGCCGTCGCCGCTATTTGCGCCAACGAAAAAGTTTGTTACTTGTGCCATAGGGTTTCCCTCCTGAATTGTTTTCACTTTCAGGGTATGCAAAATTTTTTCCACTGCTCCTATTCGGAAGCCCTTATTGTTCCATCAAATTTTTTGTCCGGATCCTTTGCATCTGTCCCACAAATTATTCGTGCAATTACTCTCACGCTATGTTAGAATATCTTCCATCAAGCATTACGGAGGAACTCCCATGCACGAGTCCTATCACTCTTCTCTTTCTGCGCAGCGGGGGTCCGAATTACGTGCGCAGCGGACAGCCCGTCGCAAGGCCAAGCTCCGCGCGCAGCGGCGGAAACGCATGTTGCAGGCAATCCCCATCTTTGTTCTGCTTGTGGCACTCGGCACCTTATTTTTTGTACGGGCACGGCAGCAGCGGTTTCAGGAAGATAACAGCGATCCCGAGGTTTCAGCATTTGTCCCTAAGCCCCAAGCAACTGTTACGAGTAATCCTGTACCATATCATGCCGACTGCACTGCGGATACCATTGCTCTAAGCGAGGAAATCGACAGTCTCTATGCCATCTTAATCGATTTGCAAAACAACACCGTATTGGCAGAGAAATCTTCGGATCACCCGATCAGTCCTGCCTCCATGACAAAGATTCTGACCTTGTTGGTTGCGGTGGAACACATGAGCAATCCGAATGACACCGTAACCATTACACGGGAGATCACAGATTACTGCTTCACGCATGACTGCAGTGTTGTTGGTTACATGGTAGACGATCAGCCTACGGTGACCGAACTCTTGTATGGCACGATTCTTCCTTCCGGGGCTGACGCAGCTCTGGCTCTGGCAAACTATGTTGCCGGATCACAAGAAGCTTTCGTAGATTTGATGAACAAAAAGCTATCGGAATTGGGAATCTCCGAAACGGCTCACTTTACCAATTGTGTCGGTCTTTACGATGAAAAACATATCTGCACCGTTTACGACATGGCGATGATACTCAAAGCTGCTATGGAAAATGATTTGTGCCGCAAAGTGCTATCCACGCACTCTTATCCTCTGGCCACTACCGAATCCAGACCGGAGATGCAAACGATGTCCAATCTCTTTTTGCGGCGTATCGAGGATCACGACCAAGATCTAACCGTCCGCACCGTAGGAGCCAAAACCGGATATGTCATGCAGGCAGGCTCCTGTGCTGCCAGTTGGGGAGAGGACATTCAGGGAAATCGCTATATTTGCGTTACCGGCAACGCCGCCAGCAGTTGGCGTGTTATTTACGACCATGTGGCGCTCTATGCCCTTTGCGGATCATGATCTGCCCATAAAAAATTGACGATTCCATACGAATCGTCAATTTTTTCATATTTATACATCTTCTCTGGGGCCCGGCAAGAACTCTTCGCCGGTCGGTTGCATGTCTGCCTGTCCGGCTGTAAGTTCCGTCAAGCGGGTTTGAAATTGCTGGGCGCCTCCGGCAGGAAACGCAGCATGCAGGGTAATGTCCTGCCCGTACTCCGCATCCCGCAGCACACCGCCGCAAGCTGCAATGTCCAATTTCATCCGCTCAAATAACGGATATGTACAAGGCACGTCCCACAACGTCCACAGGCTCATACGGGCGATGCCGGCTTCCGTCATGGCGTCTACAGCGCCCTTGGTATAGGCACGTGTCAAACCTCCCGCGCCCAACAGCACACCGCCGAAATAGCGCGTAACTACGCAGCAGACGTTCCAGACCTCCTGCCGCTGAAACACGTTCAGCATCGGCTGACCGGCAGTGCCCTGAGGTTCGCCGTCATCACTGTATCGCACGATGCCACCCTCCTGAATAAGATAGCACCAGCAGTTGTGGCGGGCGTCGTAGTATTTTTTCTTCATTTCCTCGATGCGGCTTCGCGCTTCTTCTTCGCTCTCCACCCGCCAGAGATGGGTAATAAAGCGGGAGCGTTTTTCCGTAAACTCAGTCTCGCAGTCTTCAAAGGGAACCAGATATTCCGTCATTCCCAGTCCTCCTTCGGTGGCATCCAGTCCGGGGTATAATCCGCGATCTGACCCAAAACACGAGGCGTACAGACTGCCACAACATCAATGGTTTCACCGTATTCCACAGATTCTACCTTGGCCTCCCGATACAGCAGGTCCAATAAGCCGCTCTTGTCATAAGGCAGATGGATATTGACCCGCTTCGTACCCCGATCCAACCGTTGGTCGATCATTTCCAGCAGATGATCCACACCCTCGCCGGTACGTGCGGAAATGGCGCAGATATCTTCGCCGTGGGGCCGCAGATCTCCCGCCTCCACTTTATCGAACTTATTAAACACATCGATTCTGGGCAAGTCTCCTGCGCCCAGTTCCAAAATCAGATTCTCCACCACCTGCGATTGCTGCTGCCACAGGGGATTGGATACATCGATGACGTGCAGCAGCAGATCAGCATACTCCAGCTCCTCCAGCGTGGCTTTAAAAGCCTCCACCAACTGATGGGGCAGCTTACGGATAAAGCCAACAGTGTCGCTGATGACCACGTCCATGGTGTCACTTACCGTCAACAAACGGCTGGTAGTATCCAGCGTATCAAACAGGCGGTTATTCGCAGGAATTCCCGCACCGGTAAGCTGATTGAGCAAAGTGGACTTTCCGGCATTGGTATAGCCTACAATAGCAACCACGGGAATTTCGTTTTTCCGGCGCTGCTGACGTTGCGTAGAGCGCACGCGGCGCACCTCCTCCAAATCGTCACGCAGTTTATCGATCTTTTTATGGATCAAACGGCGGTCAGTCTCCAACTGTGTCTCGCCGGGGCCTTTGGAACCGATGGGTCCCTTGCCGCTGGTGCCGCCCTGTCGCTCCAAGTGGCTCCACATACCGATCAATCGAGGCAGTAGATAGCGGTACTGTGCCAGCTCCACCTGCAATCGGCCTTCCTTGGTCTTTGCCCTCTGGGCGAAAATATCCAGGATCAAGCCGCAGCGATCCAGCACCTGCACGCCCAGCAATTCTGTCAAAACACGCTGCTGCGAGGGAGACAGATCATTATCAAAGATGACCATCGTGGTTTCCACATTCTCACAATAGAGCTGCACCTCTGCCACCTTACCTTCACCAATAAAGGTATGGGCATCGGGGGTAGCACGGTTTTGCAGCACGGTGCCCACCACCTCGCCGCCGGCAGTTTCCACCAGAGCTGCCAGTTCGTCCATGCTCTCCTCATCCGCACTGTCTGCTTTCAATACCGGAGAGTTCAAGCCGACCAGAACAACTTTATCTCTTATCTTTTCTGTTTCCTGCATCATTCAGAACTTCTCCTTATCCTTTGTAAACCTCAACCACCTGGCCGACGTAAACTCTATGCCAGTCGCCATCCGCATAATGCCGGTCAATCGGGCCTTGGTCCAGCATACAGGCCGGATCCAGATCCTGCACATATAGTTTCTTGCAGACCAGCACCCACTCCGCCTCGGCAATATAGGGCGCATCTCCTGCGCCGTAGGTAACCGTCAGACCGCAGGCGGCAAACTTGTCCACATCCCGGCCGCTCTTTGTTCCGCAGAAATGCAGTGCATCCTGCATACTCTCCGGCAAAATAGATACTGTAAAATAGTCACTGGATTCCATATATCCTAAGGTATGCAGGCTCGGGCGAGAATACACCGTACAGGTCGGCACACGCCAGACCCGTCCCAGTTGACACCAGCCGATGGTCATGGTATTGCAGGCAACGCGGTCACCGGCGGTCAGCAGTGGTGTACGCTCTCCAAAGATATTGAAAATCTGCGGGGTAAATGCAGAAAGGTCCACCTGATGCAATGCCATATGTGTTTACCTCCAAGTTTGATAGAGTTAGTATAAACGGAAACCGCCAAAAAGTAAACCATTCCAAAAAGAAAACAGGGTCTGCTGACGCAGACCCTGTCGTTGGCTGTTCTTACTTGTCCAGGCCGAACTTCTTGTTGAACTTAGCAACGCGACCGCCGGTATCGACCAGCTTCTGCTTGCCAGTGAAGAAGGGGTGACACTTAGAGCACACTTCTACCTTGATGTTTTCCTTGGTAGAACCTGTCTCAATCACATTACCGCAGGCGCAAGTAATAGTAGTCTGCTGATAATTGGGATGGATTCCTTCCTTCATTGCTCTCGTTCACCTCTTTCTAATCCAAAACTACCGTGCAGAGCTTTCACCCCACACAAGCCATATCAGGATAGCATATCCGATTTACAAACGCAAGCTTTTTTCGATATTTTCTTATATTTTCTTTCTTTATGAAACCTCAACCGTTCTGTTCGGGTGCAGGAAGTACAAAACACGGCGATTGACCGGCTTCCCCAACACCCGCTCCAGTGCCAGAGAATACGCAGCCAGCTGCGGTCGATACAGTTCCGCCCGCTCCCGCAGCGCTTCCTCCGTAAAGACATGGTCGGTCTTAAAATCCACTACGGTAATTCCGTCGTCAGTTTCAAAGCAACAGTCCACCACGCCCTGCAGCAGCATGGAATCCTCCTGAGGTGCATGACGATCATAAGCTGATGCCGGAACCAACAGCGTAAAACGATACTCTCTTTGCACATTGCGGCCGTTGCGAATCGCGTTAGCAATCTCCGATTGTAAAAATCGTTCCAACGCCGCTGTCTCCACTACTGCAGCCTGTTCCTCCGTCAGCTTCCGCTCCCGCTGCAACGTCTGGCCCTGCGCAGCAATATCCGGGCTTTCAAAATCCAGATACTGCAGCACCAGATGGGTGGCAGTTCCTCGTTCTGCCGGTGTCAGGCCGTGGCTCTTACGGCGGAAACGAGGCTGCTCCAAGGGACGGATATAGGGTGCATGCGCCGCCTGTTCCGCGATCTCTTCATCCAGCGGACGACCCTTTAGCTGGGTAGCCGTAACTTTGGTAGGCAGTGTCGCAGATGCAGCAAAAGGATAGCGGAAGTTCAACAGTTCGGGGTCGAAAGTCTGTGCTGCCTGCGTTGCACATTCTTCCCCTCGGTCAAGCGTATCCACCGTTCGGAAGTTCTCAGCATCGTGGATCTCGATCCGCCACGGAAAATCGGTGCCTTCGCAGGTGGAAACAGCTTCTCCCTGCGCCAAAGTGCGCAGTGCAACCGCCTCCGGTCGGCAGAGCAGCGTCTGCAAGATCCAGTCGCCGTAACACTTTCCCTCGGCCACGCTCTCCGGCATAGCCGGGCAGCCGGCACGGGTGGCGATCTTCTGCAAACGGGTCTCTGCGTGGTACATCGTATCTACCAAAATCAGTTTTTCCTGCGGACGGGTCATGGCCACATACAATACACGCTGCTCCTCCGCCAAATTTTCCCGGCGCAGCTTTTCCTCCACCGCTCGGCGAGCCGGTGTGGGATATTTGATTTTCCGTTCCAAGTCCACTCGTACCGGGCCAAGGCCTAAGGTTGGGTGTACCAATACCGCCGCATCAAAGTCTTTTCGAGAAAACGCATGATCCAGATCGCACAAGATCACGATTGGAAATTCCAAGCCTTTGGATTTATGAATACTCATCATTCGCACGCCGCTGTTGCCGGATGCGATCTTCGTCTCCGGTGCCTTTCCATTCTCCAGCAGCTGCCGCATATGGGTCACAAAGGCAAACAGCCCCCGATATCCACTACTCTCGAACCGCTCTGCGTGGCAGCTCAGAGCAATCAGATTTTCTCGTCTGGATGTACCTTCATCCATAGCGCCAAACACACCCAGCAGATTCAGCTTATTGAAAAGATACCAAATCAGGCGGTGGACACTCATATCCCGCGCTACCTGACGCAGTTCGCACAGCGTTCGCAGGAAAGCAGCACAGTCCTCCCCCTCATCTGCTTTCAGCGCATCATAGAAATCATCTTGCCGATGTCCGCTACGGATTTCTGCCAGACGATCAGGTGTAAAGCCAAAAACCGGCGAGCGCAGCACCGAGAGCAACGGCACATCCTGCCGGGGGTTGTCGATAATCTCCA
>JAKSQE010000036.1 GCA_024404295.1 Oscillibacter sp. | reverse complement strand
CACCAAAGATGTTGGCCAGTGCGTACACCAGGAACACGATGGAGAACATCACGATAGCCACACAGTCAGATGCCTGCGGGCAGTTTTGGTTCTGGTACTGGAATGCCAGATACGGCAGCGTAGAAGTCTTCGGAGTCATCAGCAGGATGATCAGATCCAATTCCTTCATGATGGAAACGAAGATCAGCATAAAGCCGGAGATGAAGCCGCCCTTGGACAGCGGGAACACGATTTTAACGAATCGCTTGAAGAAGCCAGCACCCTCGATGGTAGCCGCCTCTTCCAACTCACCGCTGATCTGCAGCATATTGGAGGTACCTGCACGGGATGCAAAGGGCAGGTGCTTCACCACAGAAGTCAGCGTCAGCAGAGCAAACGTACCGTACAGTGCGGGAATGATCTGTACGCCGAAGAGCACCTGGGGCTTAGAGAACATGGACAGGAAGATGCCGCCAAATGCAACCGAGGGGATCAGGTAGGGGATAAACACCAACTGCTCCACCAGTCTGCCGTGCAACTTGCCACGTCCCTTGGCACAGATATAACCCAGGATCTGGCCGAAGATGGTGCCGAACACGCCGTTGACAAAGGTCAGCTTCAAGGAGTTCCAAATGGACAGCTTGAAGTTGCTGTTCTTGAAGATACCGGGCACGCCCTCCATGATGTTGGGGTTGCCGGAGCCGATCCAGTAATACAGCGTAAAGTTCGACAGCGAATAGGTGCCTTCCGTGAGCATGCAGCTCTCAACAATCAGGATGATCACCGGCATGATGATGCCGAAGATGAAGAAGATCATCAGGATGATGGTCACAATAGGCTTCCAACCGCCCAAACCAATGGGTGTGGAGCGTCCGCCCTTACCGCCGATGGTGGCATAGGACTTACGGCTGCCGATCAGCGTTTGATTGATAAACACAGACAAGCAGGCAATGCAGATCATCAGAATTGCCATTGCGAAAGCGGTCTGGGTGTTCTGAGACTTACTGTTGGAATACAACTCACTGGACAATGTACGGAAGCTGACGGGAGCGCCCAAGTAGTTGATGGTGCCGAACGTGCCGATGGCCTTGGAGAAGGTCAGGATCACGGCGGACAACATGGCGGGCAGCACCAGAGGCAGGGTAATCTTCCGCAGGATCAGGCTCTTGCTGGCGCCCTGGATCTCGCCCATCTCCTCCAACTCGGAGTTGATGGAGTTCAGTGCCGCAGACACCAGCAGATATGTATAAGCATAATAGTGCAAAGACAGCACAATGATGATTGCCAGACGGCCGTAAGCAATGGGCGACAAGATCGTCTCAATCGCTTCGTTGGGCATGCCGGCAGACATCATCAAAGATGCCACAAAGCCGGGTGCACCGCCGACACGCGGGGTCTTAAACATGGACAGCCATGCCTGAGACTTCACCCAGGAAGGGATCATATAAGGAATGATCACAGCCAGGGAGAAGAACGGTTTAAAGGGAAGGTCCGAGCGAACCATCAGCCATGCCAGAACCGAGCCAAGAATGATGGCGCATACAGAAACGCCAACACCAATGGTCAGGGAGTTCAGCAGGGGCTTGATCAGAAGGTTCATGGACAAATCGCTGGCCAACAGGCGCTTCCAATAATACATGGTAAACTCGCCGGCGACTCCGCCCGGAACAGCACGCAGGTCACGAGCAGACAATCTGAATGTCGTGGAAAGCATGTCGACCAGAGGCAGAACGATCAGATAGGTCAGCAGAATAATGGCAACCAGTACAATGATATTGTACGGATTCGTTACGACTGCTTTGATTTGGTTTTTCAGTCGCTTTGTCTTAGAATAACTTAGCTCACTGGGTTTCATTATGCGCAAACACCCTCTCTTTCCTGATTTCTCCGTCACATAAAACGTCATCTTTTTCTTGAAAACGTTTCCGGTACTATGCTTATAAGGTACACTTCCCGCAAAACATTGTCAATAGATTGTTCTATTTTCAACATTTTCAATCATTTCCACAGTCTATAATTGTGCAAGTTGCTTCATTCCAATTTGTAATCGCCTTTGTTATAATAAAGACAGTTCAACCCCACATTGTCCTTTTTCTGTCAAAAAGCTTGGAAAACATTTCATTTTTTTGCACTAAGCAAAAATTATAATATTTTTGTCATCATTTTATTTGGATTTTTGCAGAAGTTTTTCATTTTCCGAAACTGTAATGAAAACGTTACCGGAAATTTGTTGAAAACATGCCAAACTCGGAGGATTTTCCATGCAGCAGGTCACCATAAAAGATATTGCAAAACTGGCCGGCGTTTCCGTTACCACGGTTTCCCGTGCGCTGAATAACGCACCGGAAATCAATGCAGAAACACGGATGCGTGTACTCTCCATATGCCGGAAAACCGGATACCGCGCCAATTTGCTGGCTCGAAGTTTGAGTTCCAGCCGGAGCCACGTCATCGCCGTCATTCCTCCCAACATCTCCAGTCCATTCCAAGCCGCTCTCTGCTTAAACATCGAAATGTGCGCTCGTGAGCAAAACTATCAGGTCCTGCTGTGCTGCGATTCCGACCCGGACCAATTGGATTCCTTAGTAGACTTTCTGGTGGGACAGCGAGTAGACGGGATCCTTCTTCCCAGCTCCAACAGCCGCATCATTGAATACTTAGCCCAATATTCCGGCCAGATCCCCTCCGTATTGATCGGCAGTTTTATTGCAGACGATTCTCCATTGCGATTGAATTCCGTCAGTACCGATAACTTTATGGGAGGGCGCATTGCAGCCGAGTATCTGTATGGATTGGGGCACCGTTCCGTCGCCTATTTAGGTTTTCGCCCAGACAGTCTGACCCACATTGCTCGTCGCAGAGGTTTCCTGCAGCGGGCCGAAGAGTTGGGTATGCGGGTTGACACCATTGTCAACACCGACAGTAGTTCTACCCTTGAGGGTGGCTACCGCTTGGCAAAGCAGTTGTTTGCTTCCTCTTTTTTTAACACCGCCATTTTTTCCGTTTCTGACACCGTGGCTCTGGGCGTCATGCAGGCAGCGGACGAAGCCGGCATCTCTATTCCCGAGAAGCTGTCTCTTCTGGGGTACGATAACATCGACTATGCCGCTCTCCCCAATATTCGCCTGACCACCATTGACCACCCCATCCCTTCGCTGGCCAGAAGCGGCACCAAGCTCCTGTTAGATCTCATTGAAAGTGGAAACACCACAGAGCATACGCGCAAGCTCATCATGCCCAAGTTGATTGAACGCCGAACCTGCCGCAAGATCTGAAAGCCCTTCGGTTTTACAAAAACGGAGAATTGCCTGAGTCTGGCAATTCTCCGTTTTTGAACTTATTCTTTTTGTCAAGCATTTCTGTCCTGAAACTCGCAGAGTGCCGTGAAGCAGACATCGTGGGGGCCGATGCCCTCCATTCGGTAGGTATTGCCTTCCCGATATCCCACGATCCGCATTTCCTCACCCAGTGTAGCTTCCTTGCTGTAATTGATATAGAAGTCTTTGAGGGGTTCCTCCTGCAGATCCTGCGGTAGGAAGTCCCAGATAATATCGCCATAATTACCGCTGTACAGATGGCCGTTGCCATCCAGATCGGACCACATCACTTTCCGCACGCCCAATTCTTCCAAATTCTCCTTGGGCATGACGATCTTCTTCGGATCAGGGCAGTCGATCTCTTCTTCGCAGGTGTAGAGGGGCTTTGCTGTAAAGGCGCTGGGGCGCAAGATCTTTCGGCTCACCGGATCCACCAGGATCCAGTCACTTTTGATGGAAGCGCAGAGGTCGCCCTGCTGATCCTGAATCGTGAAGACGCGCTGCACATGTGCGCCTTTCGCGCCGTTTTCCTTCGTAGTAATATCCAAAACGTCCCGCACACCGGGGCAGCGATGTATGCGCATGGAAAGGCGTGACAGCAAAAAGGCCTGATGCAGTTCCATCAGTTTGTCATGGGTCAGTCCGCGAGCATCATAATCGTATCCCGCATAGGCCGCAGCCTTGCTCAGCAGCGTTGCTACCCGAGCTTTCTTGTTCCGGTCGCAGTCCGCAAAGACCAGTTCTTCCTGCCGAAAATATCCATTTTCGTATAATTCCTGCTTAAAATCCTGCATAGTGCCCACTTCCCGTTTCTAAAACGTGCTATTTCGATTCAAGAAAAAGAATACTCCTTTTTCCCTTCAAGTGCAAGAAAAACTGCTTAGCCAACCGGCTAAGCAGTTTTCTGTCATTCATTGACATGGTCCATGCCCTGCGCCACGATGGTGCGCACATGGTCATCTGCCAGAGAGTAAAACACAGATTTCCCTTCTCTGCGGCTTTTTACCAGCTTGTTCTGCTTCAAAAAACTCAGTTGATGGCTGATGGCAGAAGAAGTCATGTCCAAAGCGGCCGCCAAATCGCACACGCAAACCTCCGCTTCAAACAGAACGAACAAGATTTGAATGCGTGTGGGATCTCCAAAAACCTTAAACAGGCCAGCCAGATCTTCCAGTTTTTCTTTCTCCGGCATATTGGAGCGGACCATTTGCAGTAGGTCTTCATGAACTTCCGTATTCTCGCAGCACTCTGCTTCCAATTCGTCATGCTTGTGCATGGGTCTCACTCCTCTCATCGTTGCTATTTTTGATTATAGAGACTCAACGGAAAAATTGCAAGGGGCGCTCCTTACAGATTCTTAACGTTCAAAGCGCGAATTGCATTCAAGACTGCGATCACCATCACGCCCACATCGGCAAAGATGGCGAACCACATATTGGAGAGGCCGAAGGCCGTCAGCACCAGGCAGGCCAGCTTCACACCAATGGCAAAAATGATGTTTTCATAGACGATCCGAATGCATTTTCTGGAAATATTAATGGCTTTTGCAATTTTCAGCGGATTATCGTCCATCAGCACGATGTCGGCCGCCTCAATGGCAGCATCGGAACCCAGTGCGCCCATGGCGATGCCAATATCTGCACGGGACAGCACCGGAGCATCGTTGATGCCATCACCCACGAAAGCCAGTTGCTCATTCTTCCCCTTGGAGCCCAGCAGCTTTTCCACCTGCTCCACTTTGCCGGCAGGTAAAAGGTCGCTGTAAACCTGATCGATCCCCAAATCGGCCGCCACCTGCTCCGCAGCAGCCTTACGGTCGCCGGTCAGCATAATGGTCTGGCGAATACCGGCCTGCTTCAGCGCTGCGATAGCGGCCTTAGAGTCCGGCTTCTCCTCATCGGAGATCAGAATATAGCCACTGTAAACGCCGTCTACCGCCACATGTACCACCGTGCCGGCCTGCTGGCAGGGCAGCGCCGTTAGATTCATCTGGCTCATCAGCTTTTCGTTGCCGCAGGCCACAGAAGTGCCATCCACCTTTGCGATCACACCATGACCGCTGATCTCCTGCACATCCGTCACGCGGCTCTGATCCACCGGCTTCCCATAAGCCTCAACCAAACTCTTGCTGATGGGATGGGTAGAAAAACTCTCCGCCAAAGCTGCGTATTCCAGCAGTTCCTCGTGGCGCAGCTTCACGCAAAAGATGTTGGTAACGCGGAATACGCCCTGTGTCAAAGTGCCGGTCTTGTCAAAAACCACGTATTTGACCCGAGACAGCGTTTCCAGATAGTTGGAGCCTTTCACCAGCACACCTGCATTACTGGCACCGCCGATACCGGCGAAGAAGCTCAAAGGAATGCTGATGACCACAGCGCAGGGGCAGCTGACAACCAGGAACGTCAGTGCGCGATACACCCAGGTGCCCACATGCGCGCCCTGACTCAGCAGCAAAGAAATCACGGGCGGCACAACCGCCAGAGCCAATGCGCTGTAGCACACGGCAGGCGTATAGATCCGAGCGAACTTGGAGATGAACGCTTCGGAACGAGATTTACGGGAGCTGGCATTTTCCACCAGTTCCAAAATCTTGGACACCGTGGATTCTCCGAATTCACGTGTCGTCTCAATTTTCAGCAGACCCGTCAGGTTGATACAGCCGCTGATGACCTCATCGCCCACACCGGCCTCACGAGGAACGCTCTCACCGGTCAGTGCGCTGGTATTCAACGTTGTCTGGCCCTCACGGACGATACCGTCGATGGGGATCTTTTCACCGGGCTTCACCACGATCATGGTACCGATCTCCACCTCATCGGGATCTACCTGCTCCAATTCGCCGTCTTCGCCCTCAACATTGGCATAATCCGGACGAATGTCCATCAGGTCGCTGATATTGCGGCGGCTCTTGCCAACAGCATAGCTCTGAAACAGCTCGCCGATCTGATAGAACAGCATAACCGCCACGCCTTCGGTATATTCGCCCAAAGCAATGGCGCCCACGGTGGCCACAGCCATCAGGAAGTTTTCATCAAAGGGCTGCTTGTTGCGAACGCCTTTGTAAGCCTTGATCAGAATATCATAGCCAATGGTAAAATACGGGATCAGGAACAATACAAACCGCAGCAAGGGCAGATGATCCAGTGGCAGCAGAGCAAACACGATCATCAACGCCGCAGCAGCAAGGATACGCCACAGAACTTTTTTCTGCTTTTTATTCATAGAAATCCCTCCTATCAAAAGAATAACCGGCCAAGGCAAGCTGCCAAGGCCGGTGAAGAATTGATATCTTACAGGAAAATCTCGCAGTCGTCCTCGACCTTTTTGCAGTTGGCCAGCACCTCGGGCATAACAGTCTTGGGATCAGCGCCGTCCTCGAACTCGACGATCATCTTCAGGGTCATGAAGTTCACGGTAGCCTGCTTGACGCCAGCGGTCTCATTGGCGGCAACTTCCATCTTGTTTGCGCAGTTGGCGCAATCCACATCAATCTTGTAAGTCTTTTTCATAGGTCAGCGCTCCTTTATGTCTTTTTCATTTGAACAACTGTTCAATCGTTCTATGGTTGTAGCATATACCCTCGGGGATCGAATGTCAAGCACCTCCTATAAAAAAATTGTCGTTTTTTGTCTTTGCAAAAAAACGAGGACACCTCTTCGGCATGTGCCTGCAGAGATGTCCTGTTCAACTTGTTATCTTCCGTTTTTGATTTGGCTGCAAAACTCTTTGGGGCTCATGTGGAAGGTGCTCTGGAACGCCCGCAAAAAGGTGGAGTATTCCCGAAATCCCGCCTGCTCCGCAGCCTTCATCACCGGGGTGCCCTCCCGCAGCATCTCCCCTGCCCACAGCAGCCGCTTCTGCACGATATACTGGTGCACCGTATAGCCGGTAACTTCCTTAAAGCGGTGCATGAGATAATATCGACTCAGATAAAAGCGCTTTGCCAGTAAATCAACGGACAGTTCTTCTCCCAAATGGTTGGTAATATATTGTAAGATCTCCTCCATTTTAGGATCAAAGTGATAGCTCTCCTGCTCTTCTTTGGCCGTATTATCCCGCAGAATATCTCGATTCACATAAATTAAGATCTGTTGGCAGAGCATATCTGCCATACGCTCTGCGCCAAACTCTTTCGAGCGCAAAGCTTCTTCCAAACGCTGAATGGTCTGCATATAGTCCAAGCGTCGATCCGCATTGGTGCGAAGCAGATGGAATCCCTGCTGCCGCGCTACATCAAAGCAAGTGCTCAGCAGCGTCTGCGGCTCACTGCGGCTGGTCAGCCAATCGTTGCCCAGCCAGATCACCACGCGCTCATAGGGTTCTTCTGCGTTGATGATGGGTTTGTGGATCATATTATGCTGCACCAGCAGCACATCCCAAGGCTGCAGAAAGTAGGTCACGCCCTCCACAACATAGGTGACCTTACCGCCCAAAAAGAAGATCAGTTTGTCAAATTCATGATAGTGGTAATCCAGTTTTGGAGCCAGACTATCTTTCAAATGGAACAATCTGAAATTTTCATCCAGATAGCCCCGCTTGCCCACTTCGCTACGGTCCAGCATTTTCTCACCGCCTTTGCTTTATTGTACCGCACGTTTTGCATGACTTCAACGATAGTTCGTAGAATTCTGTGCAAAAATTCAGCTCTACCTCATATCGAATTTCGTTGAAATCTTCAGAAAGTTGTGTACATTTCTATTTTTATTTGGTATACTGTCGTTAATTGTATGATAAGGGGGACATATCATGAGTTACGCCGACGAAGTCTTTATTCAAAACTGCAAGGATATCCTTTCCAAAGGCGTGTGGGACACCGACCGTGATGTGCGCCCTCGCTGGGAAGATGGAACCCCTGCCCACACCGTCAAGCTGTTTGGTGTGGTGAACCGCTACAATCTGAAAGAGGAATTTCCCATCCTCACCGTCCGCAAGCAGTTTTTGAAGTCCGCTGTGGATGAGATGCTGTGGATCTGGCAGAAGAAATCCAACGACATCCACCAGCTGGGAAGCCACGTTTGGGATGCCTGGGCTGACGAAAACGGCACCATCGGCAAGGCCTATGGCTATCAGCTGGGTGTGAAACACCACTATCCGCAGGGCGACATGGATCAGGTGGACAAGGTTTTGTGGGATCTGAAAAACGATCCCGGTTCCCGCCGCATTCTGACCAATCTCTATAACCATCATGATTTGAGTGAAATGGCGCTGTACCCCTGCGCTTATTCCATGACGTTCAACGTCTCCGGAAATACGCTGAATGCCATTTTGAACCAGCGCAGTCAGGATATGCTGACTGCCAACGGTTGGAATGTCATGCAATACGCCGTCCTGACTCACATGATGGCACAGGTTTCCGGTTTGGAAGCCGGCGAACTGGTCCACGTCATTGCCGACTGCCATATTTACGACCGCCATGTCCCCGTGGTGGAGGAGCTGATCCGCCGGAAGCCTTTCGACGCTCCCAAATTCACTCTGGATCCCACCGTGACGGATTTCTATGCCTTTACGAAAAACAGCGTTTCTCTGGAGGGCTATCAGGCACATCCTCTGGAGGAGAAGATCCCTGTTGCTGTCTAATACATATCATTTACATGGAGGAACAATCAATGGATGTCATTGTTGCTGTTGATGAAAATTGGGCCATCGGCCAAAATAATGGCCTGCTGTTCACCCTGCCTACAGATATGAAGCGCTTTCGCGCCATGACCACCGGCTGCACCGTGATTGTAGGCCGTATGACTTTGGATTCTTTCCCCGGCGGCAAGCCTCTGCCCAATCGCCGTAACATTGTGATCACCCGCAATCCCGAATTCCAGCGGGAGGGCTGCGAGGTGGTATCTTCCCCCGAAGAGGCTGTCCGGCTGGCAAAAGACGACGAGACCGTTTGGGTCATCGGTGGTGCCAGTGTGTATGCTTCTCTGCTGCCCATGTGCAAGAAGGCTTATGTGACCAGAGTCAATGCCAAGGCCTCCGGTGCCAGTTCCTTCTTCCCCAATCTGGACAAGCTCCCCAGTTGGAAACTGGTTTCCACAGAAGAGCCGATCACCGAGGAAAACGGTCTGTCTTTCTGCTTTACCGAGTACGAAAACGTCCGTCTGTAATATGAGATCTGACGCCTGCTTTCCTGCAGGCGTCGTTTTTCTTTTCAATTCGTTTCAAAGCCGTTATAATATAGGTAATATGAAAGAAGGGGGGATTCCATGGCAGACTTAAAAACCGATGTGCGCTACATCCACGGCATTGGCGAACAGCGAGCCAAGTCGCTGGCGAAGCTGGGAATTACCACCCTGCAGGATCTGATTTCCTGGTTTCCCCGCCGCTACGATGACCGACGGGAAGCGAAAACCATCTCCAAACTGGTTCCCGGCGAGAGTGCCTGCGTTTCTGCCATGATCTCCCAGCCGCCAAAGCTGTCCCATGTGCGGCGAGGCATGGATCTGGTGAAAGTGCGTGCCGTGGACGAGACCGGCGTTCTGGACATTACTTTCTTTAATCAATCCTGGCTGAAAAATCAGTTGCAGGTAGGCGAAACCTACATTTTTTACGGAAAAGCCGAGGGCAACTTGCTCCGCCGTTCCATGACCAGTCCCGTGGTTGAACAGGAGGGCAAGGGGGTTTTCACCGGCCGCATCGTTCCCATCTATCCTCTGACAGCCGGTGTCAGCCAGTTGATTCTTTCCCGCTCCATTCGGCAGGGGTTGGATGCCTGCGCCGATATTCTGCCGGACGTGCTGCCGGATGACGTGCGGCAGGCACACGCTCTGTGCCGCATCGGATATGCCTATGAGAATATCCACTTCCCCGAAAGCGAGGAAGCGCTGAACATTGCCCGCCGGCGCTTAGCCTTTGAGGAGTTGTTCCTCTTCTCGATCGGGTTGCAGCGTCTGCGCCACCGCCGGGAGGTCGTTCACGTTTCACCTTACGACGATGTGGATATGACCGCATTCTATTCTGCTTTGCCCTTCACCCTGACGGACGCGCAGCGTCGCTGCGTAGAAGAAGCGCTGTCCGACATGCGCTCCGGTGTGCCTATGAATCGTCTCTGTCAGGGCGATGTGGGTTCCGGCAAGACTATGGTGGCTGCCGCCTGCGTCTACTTTGCCGTGAAGAATGGTTATCAGGCAGCGTTGATGGCTCCCACGGAGATCTTAGCCGAACAGCATTACAGCGGCCTTGCCCCCTTGATGGAATCCCTGGGGATTCGCTGTGCGCTGCTGACCGGCTCCACCTCCGCCAAAACCAAACGTTCCGTCTGCCAGC
>JAKSQE010000035.1 GCA_024404295.1 Oscillibacter sp. | reverse complement strand
ACAAAATATAATGCTATCTTTTTTTTTGTGTTTAAATAAAGCTTTATAATAAATTGTCGATTGATAGGCGATGCAAAAACTTGCATATCACGCATGTAGAAGGAGACGCGATGGAAGCTTTATTTGAATTTAGAAGACGTGTGTCCGATGCGATTGCGGATATTGATGATGAGATTCTAAAGTTTCATGAAGACGAATTTTGGATGATTCGTGCTCCGTACGAGTTTTTGGAATATCATGCAGAGAAAAACCGCCTGTTTAACACGGCACTGGCTCTGCCTTTGGCACGTGGGCTTCATGATGGGAGCTATCGAAAAAATGCAATGATACGCAATGGCGTTGCACAACGCCCACCTTATGTGATCCATTGTCTGACTGTGTGCAAAATGCTGGCTGATATGTGGATTCCGATTTCCGATGAAGAGCGGGATATTCTCCTGGCGGCGGCGCTCTGTCACGATATGATTGAAGACATTGATTTTACCGAGCAGGGCAAAGAACTGGTAAGCAAATACCATCTGGCACCCGAGGTCTATGATACGGTGAAACTTGTTTCCAAAAGAAAGGACTTCACGCTGGAAGAAGAACAAGCTTTTTTCCGGGGCATTGAGGAAAATAGGCTTGCACTGCTTATAAAACTGTCAGATCGCGGACACAACGTGACGGATCTATATAACATGTCCGAGCAAAAAATTCGCGAATATGTTGGGGAAACCCGCACTTATTTTCTGCCTATGTGTGAATATGCCAGAGCGCATTATCCTGAACTTGATGACGTAGTTGAAATCATGCAGGATCAACTCATTTGCCTGACGAAAACGGTAGAAATGTTGGCTGAACGCCATACAAAGCGGCAGCAGAAACTGATTGCCGAGCTGCAAGAGCTGCGCAGAGAAAACGAAGATCTGCATCGATTGTGCGCAGAAGTCCGGAGGGGAGGTATCACCGTATGAATGACAGAGACAGCCTTTCGGAACTGTTTGGTATCGTCTCAGACTATACCGCCCAAAGACACCTGCCCTTTACGGCGTCGGCTTTGCCGTATATTCAGGAGCGATTCGGCATGAATTGCGATGTTTATTTTCGTCGTCGCCTTTCTGTGTGCCGTATGCTGATCGACCTCCACCTGCCCATATCCGCAGAACTGCTTGACATTTTGCTTGCCGCAGCACTCAGCCATTCGCTTCCGGGCGATCATGTACCGCCGGACTATATGGAGATTATTAACCACCTGTTCTCCGGTGAGCCGCGAATTGCCGAAGTGTTATCCACCCTCAGACAAAGTGATTATGCAGATATATCCTATTATTCCCGACTTATCAATAACCGCTATGCCTTAATCATTCGACTGACGGAACGCGGGGTCTTGGTTGAAAAGCTTTATGAGTGGCCGGCGTCGGATGCGCGCCGTTATATTCGTTAAACGCGTGAATATTTTTTCCCAATGTGTATTTATGCAAAAGAACATTATCCTGAATTCCTTGGTGCAGCCAGTATCCTCATGGAAAAGATGCGCAATCTCATAGCTGCAAATGAGACGTTGCTGAACCGCTATGAGGAGGCGGAAAGTGCACTCAGCAATGAAATCATGACTCTGCGTGAGGAAAATGCTGCGATTCGTGCCATGATTCTGGAATTAAAAAACTCAAATTGAATGCGGATATGCTCCATGTATCAGAGCGGCTTGCCGAAAATGCAGATGGACATATCGAGATGAGAACAAAAACCGATCAACCATAGATGTTCTAACTGAAAAGGAAATACGGTCTCTGAGGAGCAAGGCTTAAATGTGCCTTGCTCTTTTTTTGCTCAAGAGGAAACGTGAAATGTGGATCTCTGTTTGATGGGAATGGAATTCGGTTCCATAGGTCGGCTCAGTTCTAAGCGATACAAATTATTGAATTTGATGATAATAGCAACCCCAAAAAGAGTTTGTAAGTTCTACTTCAGACAAGCTCCTCATAGAATGAAATGACATCAACGAAAACAATCATGCCGCAATGCGGGCAGATGACTTTCCGCATTTGCCGAACTTAGACAAGCAGTCTATTACCATGAAGCGCCTAAGATATTGAGGAGTAACAGTATGAATGTGGATTTGATTTTTAAAATTGCCGCTATCGGCATCTTAGTTTCGGTGCTCAATCAGTTGCTGGTACGTTCCGGAAGAGAGGAACAAGCTACCATGACAACGCTGGCCGGACTGGTTGTCGTTCTGATGATGATGGTACAAGAGATCAGTAATCTCTTTGATCTGGTCAAGACGCTGTTTGACTTTTAATGGAACTCATATTACGGATTACGGCGTTTTGCGTCATTGGAACAATTTTGTCGCTCGCGCTGCGGAAAAGTGTTCCTGAAATTGCTTTGGTATTGATTCTGGCTGCTGTGGTAGTTGTGTTGCTTTTGCTGGGACAGCCCCTACGTGAATTGATGCAGTTTTTTCAAAAATTAGGGGAGCAAAGCGGCCTGTCGCAGGATCTTCTGTTACCGCTATACAAAGCCATGGGAATTGCAATCGTAGTAAAGGTTGGTGCCGGTCTTTGTAAAGATGCGGGGGAGGGGGCACTTGCGTCTGTCATCGAAATGTCCGGGGCGCTGTGTACCTTGTTCGTTGCGATTCCGCTGATGAGAGCAGTATTAGATCTGCTGATGGAGCTGATGTAATGAAACGAATTGTCTTCCTATTCTTCTTGGTATGGACGCTTGCGGTGCCGGTGCAGGCAGCCAATCTGCCCCCTGCGGTTGAGGATGCGCTGCCGGAGCAAGCGGAACGCTTAATGAAACATGTGCATTATGACTCGAAGGGGGATCTTTTTCGCCCAATCAAACAAATCGCCACCGGCGCAATGGGACAAGCACAGCGCTGGATTCGACAACAGTTCAAAGGTGCGCTGACGGTTTTGTTGGCAGTGCTCTTAAGTAGTGTTGCAGAGGGGTTTTACCAAGGATTGGAAAAGCAAAAGGGAACGTTGCTCCTTCCTATGATAGGGGCGCTGTCCATTACGCTGCTGACCACCGGCAGTCTGACTGACTTGATGGGGTTAGGCACAGCGACACTTCATGACCTTAGTATCTTTTCCAAAGCGTTGCTTCCCACGTTGGCTGCGGCTTCGGCGGCCATGGGCGGTGTCACAACGGCTACGGTGCGTCAGGTCGCGACTGGTTTTTTCGTGGATTTGTTTTTGAAGTTAACGGATTCTTTTCTGATTCCTTTGGTTTACCTATATGTTGGAGCCTTAGCAGCATCGAGCTGTCTTCCGGGTGGACGTTTGGAGTCCATTGCGCAGCTGCTGAAAAAAATCGTAGTCTGGATCTTGACTTGCTTATTGCTTCTGTTTACGGTCTATCTTTCCGTTTCCAGTATTTTTTCCGGTGTGGTGGACAGCGCTTCCGTGCGTGTGGCTAAGGCGGCAATTTCCGGCGCGGTACCGATTGTCGGTGGAATCATTGCGGAAGCATCAGAAACGATATTGGCAGGCGCAGGGTTGCTGCGAGGTAGTATCGGGTTATTTGGCGTGCTTGGAATTTTTGCTGCATGCGCTGTACCTTTCTTAAGAATGGGTGCGCAGTATCTTTTCTTTAAAATCATTGCCTTTATGGCTGCAACGGTTGGCCCGCCCGGATTGTGTAAGCTGGTAGACGGACTGGGAGGTGCGTTTGGATTGATGCTGGGTATGACAGGTAGCTGCGCACTTCTTTTACTTATTTCGGTGTTAGCTTCGGTGGCGGCGGTGGTTCCATGATTACGGCAATGCGGGAATGGCTTACCGGAATCGTGGGGGTGACGCTGCTGTTGTCGGCGGCAGAAACATTTATTCCGGACGGAAGCGTGAAACAGGCAGCATCGCTGATCAGTGGATTGGTATTATTGCTGGCGATTTTACGGCCGGTTTTAGAAACCGACTTGAAACACGTGTCGATAGAGATCGGGGATTATGAGACGGCAATCGAGGAAGCGCAGAAAGACTTAAAAGCGGAGAATCAAAGAGAACTGAAAGAACTCATAGAAACAAGGACAGGAACATATATATTGGACAAAGCAGAAACGTTAGGGCTATCGCTGAATGTTTCTGTAAGAGCCGAGGAAAATGCAGATGGCATTCCCGTTCCTGCACTTGTAGAACTGGAGGGCACTCCATCCGTGGAGCTTTCGCAGTGGTTAGAGCAGGAATTGGGTTTGGGAGCGGAGAGGCAGGTTTGGAATGGCGGAGAAAACTAAAGGAGTGCAAAAGCTATGGGAACGGTACAAATTTGCAATACTGATCCTTCTGATTGGGGTCGGGCTTCTATTATGGCCCAATGGGAGAAAGACTGCGGAGCTGAGTGGGCAGAACTCCTTGGCGATTATGGAAGCACAGGAACAGACGAACGAATTGCAGGCGGCGCTGGAAGAGATCCTGGCAAAGATCCGCGGTGTGGGACAGGGACAGATGTTGCTGACACTGGATTCGGACGGCGAGCGACAGCTGGCACAGGACACTCAGCTTTCCTACCGGGGGAATACCGCCACGCCGGAGGATTATTCCCGAAGCTCAGAGGCCGTTCTGGTGGAAAACGACTCAGGCGAGCAGGGAATCATCACGCGTCAAATCTACCCGACTTATCGGGGAGCTCTGGTGGTGTGCCAGGGGGGAGATCGGGCAGACGTGCAGCTGGCGGTGGTAAGCGCAGTATCATCGCTGACGGGACTCAGCTCAGACCATATCACGGTCGCAAAATGGCAGTGATCATTTTTAGGAGGAATCAAGAAATGAGTAATCGATTGAGAAGAAATGCGCTGATCGCTACAATGGCGGGTTTGGTGTGCGCAGCTGTGGCATTGAACTGGAAATATTCCGGAGAAGAAGTTTCCAAGCGGGTAGAGGAAACGGGAACGAAGATTCTGGGAGAAGCTACCTTGGTATCAAGCCAGGAAAACGATGGAAATCTTGCCTTAGATGAGGGTGAAATCTATAGCGGTTCGGATTATTTTGACTCTGCCAGATTGACTCGACAGCAAGCACGTGACAGCGCCATCACATTGCTTCAGGAAGCTGCGGATCAAAAAGATGCGGACACGGCTGTAATCAATCAGGCGTCGGAAAGCATACAGGTTCTGGCATCTTATACGCTAAAAGAGGCACAGGTGGATAATCTTGTCACTGCAAAAGGATATTTGGATTGTGTAGCATTTATGGGGGATGATACGATTAGTGTTGTGGTATCTACCGCAAATGGAACCTTGAGCAGTGAGGATGTAGCTAAGATCACAGATATTACCATGACGGAGACCGGACTGCCGGCAAGCGGAATAAAGATTCTGACTGCAAATTAGTGTTGTATTTTTCAAGATACCATGATAAAATAATGGAATAAGAGAAATTTTTTCCACAAGAAACGGATAAGGAGAGATACAATGGCTGAGAACAAGGGCTATACGACCATGACCGAAGAGCAGGGTAGCATTCATATTTCTGCGGATGTCATTGCCGCAATCGCTGTAGGCGCTGTCCGTGAGGTGGAGGGCGTTTCCGGTATGATGACCAATCTGGGCGGCAGTGTGACTGACCTGGTGAGCAATAAAAAGAATGCCCAGAAGGGCACAAAGGGCGTCCGGGTGGAAATGACCGAAAACGGACTGAAGTTGGACCTGTATCTGACGGTGCAGTACGGCAACCCTATTCCCACGGTGGCTGAGAATGCACAGAAGATGGTTGCAGCATCTGTCAATGCCATGACGGGTTGCAATGTGGAAGCGGTCAACATTCATGTCGGCGGCGTTACGCTGAATTGAGTTCCCGGAACGAGAGAGAAAAGGACGAAAGATAACTATGGTACGGAATACTGCGCGAGAAATTGCAATCCATCTGTCTTATGAACTGAGCTTTACGGACAAAACCGTGGACGCCTTGCTGGATGAGCGCCTGACGGCTGAAACGTTTGCCACACTGGCAGAGGAAGACGAACTGTATGCCGAGGCTCCTAACGCCAAACAGACGGAGTATATCCGCCGCTTGGTTTGCGGTGTGGAAGAGCATGCTGCAGAACTGGATGGCTATATTTCAAAGTATGCAAAGGGATGGAGCTTTTCTCGTATTCCGTTGGTGGCTTCCGCAGTGATGCGTGTGGCGATGTACGAGATCCTGTATATGCAGGATATTCCGAATGGTGTAGCGATCAATGAAGCTGTTGAAATTGCAAAGAAATATGAAACGCCGGAAACGGTGAAGTTCATTAACGGCATTTTGGGCAGCTTTGTCAGAGAAGAGGTTTCCGAATAAGAAAGCCGAGGCGGGCAGCGGGTGGACCGCTGCCCACTCTTTTTGGGAAAGGAGGGAGCGCTTGGAACAGCATATTTTTAACGTGACCGAAGTCAACGAGTTGGTCAAACTTTTGCTGGATCATGAGCCGCTGCTGCAGAATATCTGCGTGCGGGGTGAGATCTCCAACTATAAACTGTATCCCTCCGGACATCATTATTTTAGCTTGAAGGATGAACAAGGCGCTATACGATGTGTCATGTTTAAGGGACAGGCCTATCAATTACGATTCCGCCCTGAAAACGGCATGAAGGTGTTGGTAACGGGCCGAATCAGTGTGTTTCCCAGAGACGGTGCTTATCAACTATATTGCAATACTATGACACCCGAGGGCGTCGGAGATTTAGCGGTTGCTTTTGAACAGCTGAAAGAAAAGCTTCATCGGGAGGGATTATTTGATCCGACCCACAAAAAACCGCTTCCGGAATTCCCGGAACGAATTGCAATTGTGACCTCCTCAGCAGGTGCAGCAGTTCATGATATGATTCGAATTCTGCGCCGTAGGTATCCCTTGGCAAAAGTGATTTTGCTGCCGGTGCGGGTGCAAGGTGTGGAAGCGCCCCCTGAAATTGCCGGAGCGATTCGCTATGCCAATCGGTGGAATATCGGTGATGTGATTATTACGGGTCGCGGTGGCGGCTCGATGGAAGACTTGTGGGCGTTTAACGATGAACGGGTTGCCCGGGCAATTTATGAATCGGAAATTCCGGTAATTTCCGCAGTAGGGCATGAACCGGATGTGACGATTTCTGATTTTGTAGCAGATGCCAGAGCGTCAACTCCATCCAACGCGGCGGAAATCGCTGTACCGGATCAGGTGGAATTGCTGCGAATGTTAGGCAGCAGTCGCATTCGCTTGGAACAAAGCGAGACGGCACAGCTGGCAAAATTGCGAGACCGTTTGATGGAATTGTCCTCTAAACGCGTGATGAAAGACCAGACGGCGTACATTCAGGATCAGCGCATGAATTTATTGCATTTGCAGCAGCGTTTAGGCGACCTGGCGAATATGAAGCTTAGCCGAAAGAAACAGCAATTTACCGCCATGGCAGCGGCGTTAGATGCCATGAGCCCACTGAAAGTTCTTGGGCGCGGTTATGCGATGGCATGCGACGAGAGCGGACATGTATTGAAAAGTGGAAAACAGGTCCATAACGGACAGAAAGTCAATGTACGGTTAGGAGAAGGCGGCTTTGAAGCAACCGTGGATCATCCTTATGGGGGAGAATAACAATGGCAGCGAAAAAAGTGACATTTGAACAACAGCTTGAGCGTCTGGAAGAGATTGTCTCCTTATTGGAACGGGGCGATGCGCAGTTGGCGGACTCCTTGGCGCTGTTTGAAGAGGGAACGAAGCTGATTGCCGCTTGTTCCAAGCAGTTGGATCAGGCAGAGCAGCAGGTGGTTAAGCTGATGAAGGGTGCAGATGGCGCACCGGTAGAACTGCCTTTTAGCGATGCGGAGGAATAAATATGGATCAGGTGGCATTTAATACACGCTATCAGACGTACCTGACAGCGATCGAGAGTTATCTGCAGAGTTTGTTTATGGAACAGCCGCATTGGGTGGATTTGTATGAATCTATGCGGTACAGTATTCTTGCGGGCGGAAAGCGCATCCGCCCGGTACTGACATTGGAATTTGCACATTTATCCGGTATGGATTGGCATGATGCTGTTCCCGTGGCTTGCGCCTTGGAACTGGTGCACACATACTCCCTTATTCATGATGACCTTCCCTGTATGGATGATGATGACTTGCGGCGTGGAAAGCCTACGAATCACAAAGTATACGGAGAAACATTGGCAGTGCTGGCTGGTGATGCGCTTCAACCGGAAGCTTACCGGTTGATTTTAACGGCTCCGAAACTGACAGCGGAGCAAAAGGTACACTGCGCACAAATTTTATCCAAAGTTTCCGGCGCAGATGGCATGGTAGCGGGGCAGGTCATTGATACACTTCACGCACCGCGGACACAGGAGGCGCTTGCAGAAGTGCATCATCTGAAAACGGGAGCCATGATTGCCGGCGCGTGTATGCTGGGCGTTGCAGCTGCCGGTGGCAGTGAAAAGGCTTTGCTGGCGGCGGAAGAGTATGGCTATCAGTTGGGACTTGCGTTTCAGGTGCGCGATGATATGTTGGATGTTATCGGTACCGAGGAATTCGGCAAGCCCATTGGCTCCGACCAGGAGGAGGGCAAGGTTACCTATGTTGACCTGCTGGGTTTGAATGGCTGCGAGACGATGGTGAGAAAAACAACCGATGCTGCAGTCCAAGCGGTTTCAACTTATGATACGGATAGTTTTCTGACAGCGTTGGCGGAAAATCTGGTACATCGCAGCAAGTAAAACAAGAAATAATGTATGATGTCCTCAAAGTACCTTGCAGTATTTTGAGGACATTTTCTTTTTGCACATATTGCGAATATCCATTTTGAAAAGTAAATCAAGGAAATCAAAGAATGTAAACAAATAATTAACAAATGGAATCAAAATAAAAAATATTCGTGATATTTTAGAGGAAATAATAAAAATAGTCTATAAAAATTTACATGGAGGATGGCTTGTATATACATGGAATTGATTGCATATTCACAAATGCCGTGTTATACTATAGATGCTAAGCGGCGGCGCAGTATCCTAGTCAGATCTTCCGCTTCCTAAGGAGGGCCTAAAAATCCTCTAAAGGGCATATCGATGAAACCTCTGGTGCTTGCTTAGGATGCCAGTCTTGGGTGGGTGCTGGGGGGAAGTGCGGATTCCGCACTTGCGGACTCAGGGCGATTTCCAATGGCATGGTTACCCCGACCCTGTTTCTGCGGAGACCTGATCTTGTGCGCGGGCGTACTCCCACAGTGGGAATTTCGAGCTGCGTACGACTCAGGGATGAACCTGCAATGCGGTGCATCGCCCGATAGGGCGTAACGCTGTGTGCAGATGTAGCCTGCCTTGCGTGGGGCAGGTGGATGAGGGAACACACGGTGGCACTCTGGCCAGAGAGCTAACCGCGATCGCCCTTTGAAACCTGTGTTGCAAAAGAGGCTAAAGAAGCGGATAGACTGCGGTGGAAATCACCTAGGCTGTTCGAAAGGAAACAAAAAAAGGATTGCAGTGCGGACTCAGTGGCAATCGGGTAGTGTGATCGGCAACGACATGTCTTGATACTGAAAGGGAAACCGCCTCCATCGGCAACGAGAGGTGTATCACGGGGAAATCCAACCCGCACCTAAGCCGCAAGATTTACTTTTTTTGTTGCCGTCGACTTAGCAACGTATTTTTGTTTTTTGGAGGCACTTATTTGAAACAGACTTCAAAACAAAAGAATCATCAGGAGCCGTCTCCTTATGGGTGGGCGATAACGGTCTTTGTCATGGCCGTGGTATTGTCGTCCGTGTTAAGTCTCACTTCTGAGACGATTTTGAACGAGGCGGGACTGGTTATTTCGGTTCTGATTCTTTGCGTTTTTATCATGTTAGGTATTTTCTTTGATATTATCGGCGTTGCTGTTACGGCGGCGGACCAAAGGCCCTTTCATTCCATGGCTGCGCACAAAGAGCGCGGAGCGAAAGAGGCTTTGATGCTCCTTCGTAATGCGGAGCGGGTTTCCAGCGTGTGCAACGACGTCGTTGGAGATATTTGCGGCATTGTCAGTGGTACCACAGCGGCAGTCATTGTTATTCATTTGCAAAATGCCTTGAATACACGAAATGTACTTTTGTCCGTGGCAATTACGGCTCTGATATCCGGTTTGACAATTGGCGGCAAGGCGATGGGGAAAGCGGTAGCCCTCAAAAAAAGCACACAGGTCGTTTACATGACAGGACGGTTTTTGCATATTTTTAGCCGCAAGAACAAGAGATAAGCGCTTTTACAGTGCGGGAGGCAGTTGTGATATTGGAACAAATCCGAGATCCTGAAGATATAAAGAAGTTAAGTGAAAACCAGTTACCGCAGCTTTGTGAAGAACTGCGTCAATTTCTAATCCAGCAAGTTTCTCAGACAGGTGGACATTTCGCATCGAATATGGGTGTGGTGGAACTGACGGTGGCCATTCACCGTTGTTTTGATACGTCGAAAGATCGTCTGGTATTTGATGTTGGCCATCAGGCGTATGTCCATAAGGCTGTCACCGGCAGACAGGCGTTGTTTTCTACATTACGACAGCTGAATGGACTGTCCGGTTTTCCTAAACCTTACGAAAGCGTACACGACGCTTTTATTGCCGGACATGCATCAAATTCTGTATCCGTTGCGTTGGGTATGGCTCGTGCCAGAACTTTGCAGAAAGAAGATTACAGTTTTCTGCCTGAATATATGGCAAAGGTTTTCGGCTGGAGAATAATATACGCCAAAATTAAGATTGTATCTTTCTTTGAATTCTGTGCATCTATCTTTGAAGAGCTGTTCAATTCTTTTTGCGACCTCCATACCATACGATTCTGTATGATCGCGGCCAATAAGAATTTGCAATGCCTCTGCTACGCCGAGCTGTCCAATGGCAAGCGTACCGTGTTTCAAAGCTGAAC
>JAKSQE010000034.1 GCA_024404295.1 Oscillibacter sp. | reverse complement strand
AAGCGAGGTGTTAGCGAGGCAGCGGCACGATTGGCGGCCCGTAAGGGCCGGGAATCGAACAGCCGCAACGGTGGGCAAGACACCGAAGCGCCGAAAAAGCAACGATTCCGTACGCATTTGTGGATTATCGCAAATGCGTACGGCCTTTTTTGTCCATTTTTTTGAGGATTCCGGTTGAAAACGCAAAAGAACTGATGTATGATACTAATAACTTTAAGGAAAGGAGACCATTTCGATGCGATTTGCGATGAACAAGGAACTGTGTTGTCAGTACACCTGTCAGTGTACTTGTTCCGTTGCGCCTGTTTCCGAACGGTCTTTCCTGTTTAACCGGATCTGCTGCTCTCTATAAGCATACAGCAGTCACCACATGGTTTCTATTTACAGGAGGCTCATCGGAGCCTCTTGTTTTGTTTCATTAGAAAAAGGAGAAATTTGTGATGCCTAAGATTTATTCTTCCGTTGACCAATTGATTGGTCACACTCCGCTGTTGGAACTAACGAACACAGAAAAAGCGTTGGGGTTGAATGCCAGGATCCTGGCGAAGTTGGAATATCTGAATCCTGCCGGATCTGCCAAAGACCGTGTGGCTAAGATGATGCTGGACGAGGCTGAAAAGGCAGGAAAACTGACAGCCGGTTCTGTGATCATTGAGCCGACTTCCGGCAATACCGGCATTGGCCTTGCCTCTGTGGCGGCGGCACGGGGATACCGCATGATCGTCATTATGCCTGACACCATGTCAATGGAGCGGCGTATGCTGATGAAGGCCTATGGCGCGGAATTGGTTTTGACGCCCGGCGCGGAAGGCATGAGTGGCGCCATTCGCAAAGCGGAGGAACTGCAAAAGGAGATTCCGGGCAGTCTGGTGGCTGGCCAGTTTGTGAATCCGGCAAACCCCAAAGCACATCGTGAAAGCACCGGCCCGGAAATCTATGAGGATACCGACGGACAGGTGGACATTTTCGTGGCAGGTGTAGGCACCGGCGGCACCATTACCGGCGTAGGCGAGTATCTGAAGGCCCAAAATTCTTCAGTCCGTGTGGTAGCGGTGGAACCGGCGACCTCCGCCGTACTGTCCGGTGAGAAGGCTGGCCCCCACGGTTTACAGGGTATCGGTGCCGGTTTTGTGCCGGAAGTGTTGAACACTGCGATTTACGATGAAATTATCAAAGTTACCACCGAGGAAGCCTATCTTCAGGGCAAAATGATTGGCCGCCGTGAGGGCGTTCTGGTAGGCATTTCCTCCGGAGCGGCGCTCCACGCAGCGATTGAGCTGGCAAAGCGCCCCGAGAACAAAGGCAAGAATATTGTGGTTCTACTGCCGGATACCGGAGATCGGTATTTGTCTACTCCCATGTATCAGGATTGAGAGGATATGAATATGAAGCACGAAAACGGCATGGGCGCTTTGGCCGCCCATTTAGAGCAGGTGGCAGATCAACTGACTGCCATCGATACCGCCCCGGAAAGCGGACGCTATATTGGGCTGGAGTCCTGCATTGAGGAACTGATTTCCCATCTGATGGTGGCGATGTTTCCTTATCACTTCGGTAAAGTCAGAGCTCGCTTTGTCGAAGGCGAGAAGCGCACTTGGGAGTTGATGCGCACTTATGATGCGCTGACCCGCGCGCTGGAATATGTGATGCCGGAAGAAGAAACGGAACGGGCAGCGTTGGAAGTTATCGAGGCTTTGCCGGAGATTGTGGATATCCTGAAGAGCGATGTACAGGCCGCCTATGAGGGCGATCCTGCCGCCCTCAGCACCGACGAAGTCATCATGACCTATCCGGCATTTAAGGCCATTGCGATTTATCGTGTGGCCCATAAGCTGTATCAGATGCGGGTACCCATTCTGCCACGCATGATGACGGAGTATGCCCATGCCCGTACCGGTATCGACATCCACCCCGGCGCCACCATCGGACGCTATTTCTTTATTGACCACGGCACCGGCGTGGTCATTGGTGAGACCACCACCATCGGCGATCATGTGAAGTTGTATCAGCATGTGACGCTGGGCGCAAAAAGCTTTGAAGTGGGCGAGGACGGCACTTTGGTGAAAGGCATAAAGCGCCATCCCGACATTGGCAACAATGTGGTCATCTATGCGGGAGCTACCATTTTGGGTGGTACGACCCATATTGGTGACAACTGTGTGGTGGGCGGTAACGTGTGGCTGACCCACTCTATGGAACCCGGCCAGGCGGTGGTGACTACCGTGTCCGAGGCCAATCAAAAGTTCATCTGACAGAAAAAGCGCAGGCATTTGCCTGCGCTTTTGATTTTATTTCCGCCTTTCGTACCACTTTTCCGAAAGAGGCATGGAGATCAGATTGATCACGATGGCGGCTACAGGAGCACCGACTATCAGCGGGCAAGGAATTTTATCACCGCCGATGGCTACAGACATCGTGGCGATAGACGTCAGCGCGCCGGCGGCACCGCAGACCAGTGCAATGATTAAAACCATGGTCAAACGTGCTTTTTCCACGCCCCAACGGAACATGAAAGGTAGGGTAATGGCAATGATTGCCCAGGAAATGCACATCGAAACAAACAGCAGACTGACGGGGGTCGGCATTTTGAGGTAGCTACGTACAACAAGCTGAATCATGGTTGAGAAGAGAAATGCGCCAGCGGAGGTGATCCAGCCCAGTACATATTTGCTGCGGATGATGTCGCGGGTGGAGTAGGGCATAGCTGCAGCCATCTGATCCCAATGGCTGCGCTCGTCATAGGCCAATGCGGAATAGGGCAGCATAGCGGCGTAAAGCACGGCAAAGACGTTCTGAAATCCGGAGGGAATAAGAGAAAAGATCACAATGAGGAGGAGAAGTGCTTTCATGGAATTCCACAGAACGTAAAAATCCTTTTTCAGCAAGGCTTTCATGAGCGTTTCGCCCCCTTTACCAAATTCAGAATGATATCCTCCATGGTGGGCTTTTCCAATGTCAGCGTGGCGGGCACCTGACTGCGCCGCACCATAGCTCGCACACCACCCAGACCGTTGCCTTCCCGATGGACGATGGCTTCCGGCAGCAGACTGTCGGCTTGCTCGGTGGTACCCACAAAAATCGCATATTCTTCCAACAGGCGATCCTTTTCCTCGCAGAACAGCAATCTGCCCTCATGGATAAAGGCAATATAGTCGCAGAGCTTTTCTAAGTCGCTGAGAATGTGGGAGGAGATCAAGATGGAGTGGGTTTCTTCTCTCGTAAATTCGTTAAATAGTTCTACAACCTCATCACGGACGATGGGGTCAAGACCTGCAGTGGCTTCATCCAATACCAGCAGCTTTGGGTCATGGCTCAGTGCTACGGCAATAGACAACTTCATGCGCATACCGCGGGAGAAGTCTTTGAATTTCTTGTCCCGGGGCAGGGAGAAACGGGTGAGATAGCTTTCGTATAGAGCGGAATCCCAATTTATATAGGTATCTGCCATAATGGACCCCACCTGTTTCGCGGTAATGGTTTCAGGCAACCAGGCGTCGTCCAGAACCACGCCAATGTCATTTTTCACGGCAACATAGGCAGGATCGCAAGTGTCCATGCCAAGAACCTGAATGGTGCCGCTGTCAGGGCGAAGTGCATTTAACAGCAATTTGATGCTGGTGGATTTACCGGCGCCGTTTTCGCCCACCAGGCCACAAATCGTTCCAGTGGGAACAGTCAAATTCAAATCTTCGATGGCAAAGCTGCCAAATGACTTGTTGACGTGGTTGAATTCGATAGCATTCATAGGTTCGCCTCCTCATAAAGCGCATGGATCAGTGAGAGTAGCTCTTGTTCGCTGACGTCGCAGGAGCGTGCCAATTCAATGGCGGAAGTCAGCTTTTCCTCCATCTCCCGCAAACGATGTTCTCGAACCAGGGCCAGATCTTTTTCCGCCACAAAGCACCCTTTGCCGGGAATGGTATTCAAAAATCCTTCCGATTCGAGTTCATCGTAGGCCCGCTTCGTGGTAATGACAGAGATCTTTAAATCCTTAGCAAGACCACGAATGGAGGGTAGAGCATCACCGGGTTTTAATGCGCCTGCAATAATCTGAGCCTTGATCTGCTGGCAGAGCTGGTCGTAGATAGGCTGATCGGTAGTGTTGCGGATCACGAGCTGCATAATATCACTCCTGTGTGTACTGTATATGAACAGTATACACAGTCGAAAGGAAATGTCAAGTGTCAATTTCAGATCGCGGTGCCATATGGGGATTTAGCCGGTTATGCTGAAAAAAGAGCTTTAATCATTTTTTTGAACGAGGAAGGCTCGGAGAGAGAACAAAGACTTTTGTAGGACTTCCACGACAGATTTTTGAAAAATTGTAACAACCGCCAAAAGATATAAAATGACCAAATATTCATTGACATTGCCATCCAAAATTAGTTATATTATTAAAGTACGAAGTTGGGAGATTTCCAAAAAAAGTCACCGGAATAGGCTCGTTTCTGCTTCGGCAGGAAAAAGGCAGATACGGGATCGCTTCCCTTGAGAAGGAAACGGGAATTAGCCAAAATCCGAAATAGTACGCCTAGAAAGAGAAAGCGTACTGAAATGAAGGTTTTTACATCGAAAGATGTGAAAATAAATGCACAAAAATGAAAGGAAGATTACCATGAAAAAGTTTTTTGCACTGTGCCTGGCACTGGTCATGGTTCTGTCTCTGGCCGCTTGCGGTAAGAAGACGGAGGCCCCTGCTCAGTCCGGCGACAGCACCGCTACCGGCGCTGTTTACTATCTGAACTTCAAGCCCGAGCAGGATGAGGCTTGGCAGGCTCTGGCCGCTGAGTACACTGCCGAGACCGGCGTGCCCGTGACTGTTGTCACCGCTGCTTCCGGTACTTACGAGGAGACTCTGATGAGCGAGATGGCTAAGAGCAATCCTCCCACCCTGTTCCAGGTCAACGGCCCTGTGGGTCTGGCCAACTGGAAGGATTACTGCCTGGATCTGGCCGGTACTCCCGTTGCCGGTGAGCTGACCAGCGACGGCTTCGCCCTGAAGGATGGCGACGCTACTCTGGGTATCGCTTACGTTGTTGAGTCTTACGGCCTCATCACCAACAAGACTCTGCTGGCAAAGGCCGGCTACGCTGTTGAGGACATCAAGTCCTTCGACGACCTGAAGAAGGTTGCTGAGGACATCACCGCTCGCTCCGCAGAGCTGGGCTTCTCTGCCTTTACTTCTGCCGGTATGGACGGTTCCTCTGACTGGCGTTTCAAGACTCACCTGGCAAACCTGCCCATCTACTTTGAGTATCAGGCAGATGGCATCGGTACCACCAAGGAGATCAAGGGTACCTATCTGGATAACTACAAGGCTATCTGGGATCTGTACATCAACAACTCCACTTGCGCTCCCTCTGAGCTGGCCGGCAAGACCGGTTCCGACGCTGAGTCCGAGTTCATCAACGGCCAGGCTGTGTTCTTCCAGAACGGTTCTTGGGAGTACGGCGCTCTGACCAACGGTGGTCTGACCGACGACGATCTGAGCATGATCCCCATCTATGTGGGTCTGGGCGACGAGGCCAATCAGGGCCTGTGCACCGGTACTGAGAACTATTGGTGCGTCAACAACACCGCCAAGGCTGAGGACATCCAGGCTACTCTGGACTTCCTGTATTGGTGCGTGACTTCTGCAAAGGGTACCGATGCTATGGCTAACCAGATGGGCTTCGTTATCCCCTTCAAGAAGGCTGTTGAGTCCCCCAACCTGTTTGTTAAGATCGACAACGCTTACACCGCTGAGGGTCGTATGCCCGTGTCCTGGAACTTCCCCACCATGCCCTCTGAGGAGTGGAAGAATGGTGTCGGTTCCGCTCTGACTGCTTATGCAGCAGGTACCGGCGACTGGTCCGGTGTTGTCACGGCTTTCGTTGACGGCTGGGCTAAGGAAGCTGCTCTGAACGGCTAATTGCCATTTGGAGGTATAACGGGGACAACCTCGTCATACAATGCATTAAGAAACAAGCCGGGGTGGGCGAAAGCCCACCCCAGGCAGGTTTTATCTCCCGCGTTGTGTTTTTAGAGAACTGATACTCTGCGTTTCAGCTGCCGCCTGCGTGCGAGCAACTGCCAATACCGAGGAGGGAATGAATTTGGAAAAAGCTCTGAGAAAGTGGTGGCCTGTATTTTTGCTGCCCACGGTAGCTGCCTTTATCATTGGCTTCGCTTATCCGTTCGTGCAGGGACTGTACTTGTCTTTCTGCAAATTTATAACAATCAACAACGCCTCTTGGAACGGCATCGCAAACTATGCGTATGCGCTGCAGGATAAAGAATTCCTGCATTCTTTCTTATTTAGTACCGCATTTACCATTGTTTCAACTTTGATTATTAACGTAGTTGCCTTTGCGATTGCGCTGGCATTGACCCGCTCCATCAAGGGCACTAACGTTTTCCGTACAGTATATTTTATGCCCAACCTGATTGGCGGCATCGTTCTGGGCTACATCTGGCAGATCCTGCTGAACTGTGTTTTGACACTGCTGGAAAAGCCTCTGCTGAGCCTGAATGCAACATATGGCTTTTGGGGTCTGATTATTCTGATGTGCTGGCAGCAGATCGGTTACATGATGATCATTTACATCGCCGGCCTGCAGTCTATTCCTACGGATTATCTGGAAGCTGCACATATCGATGGTGCCAACAGCTGGCAGACTCTGTGGAAGGTGAAGATTCCCAATGTAATGCCTTCCATCACCATCTGCTTGTTCCTGACTCTGACCAACGGTTTCAAGCTGTTTGACCAGAACCTGGCTTTGACCGGCGGTGAACCCGCCCATTCTTCCGAAGGTTTGGCATTGAACATCTACAACACCTTCTATGCTCGCTCTGGACCCCAGTGGAAAGGCTATGGCCAGGCAAAAGCAGTTGTCTTCTGCATTTTGGTCATTGTGATTTCTTTGGTCCAGCTTCGCGCAACCCGCTCTAAGGAGGTGCAGCAGTAATGCATAAGAAGAATCGTATTGCTGACAACATTTTGTCTGTGATCCTGTCCATTCTATCTCTGGCATGGATCTATCCCGTGGTGATGATCTTCTCCAACTCCTTGAAGCAGGAGAATGCGATCGGAACTGCAACTGCATTCCAGTTCCCTAATTCGGAGACCTATGCAGGCTTCACCAACTATATCAACGCCCTGCAGTCCAAGGGTTTCCTTACCGCTTTTTGGTACAGTCTGGTCATCACTGTGACTGCGGCTGCGCTGATTCTGGTGTGCTGCTCTATGTGCGCATGGTATATCACTCGCGTCAAGACCTGGTACGCAAAGGCTGCTTATTTTGCCTTCGTGTTCTCTATGGTCGTTCCGTTCCAGATGCTGATGTTTACCCTGAGCTCTACTGCTGACCGTCTGGGCCTGAGCAATCCCTACAATATTTGTATCATCTACCTGGGCTTCGGCGCAGGTCTGGCTGTGTTTATGTTCTGTGGCTTTATGAAGTCGATTCCTCTGGAGATCGAGGAAGCTGCTATGATTGACGGCTGCGGCCCGCTGCGCACCTTCTTCCTGGTGGTGTTCCCCATTCTGAAGCCCACCATGATCTCTGTCGGTATTCTGGAAACCATGTGGCTGTGGAATGACTATCTGCTGCCCTATCTGGTGTTGGACCGTACCAAGGGCTACCAGACCATTCCCATCCTGATCCAGTATTTCCGCGGCAGCTATGGTCGTGTGGAAATGGGCCCCATGATGGCATCTATTATGATGACCGTTCTGCCCATTATCATCATCTATCTGATCTGCCAGAAGCATATCATCAAGGGCGTTGTTGCAGGCGCCGTCAAGGGGTAATTCTAATATGAAAAGAAGCAGCGGCATTTTAATGCCGATCTCGTCTCTTCCCTCTGCCCATGGTATTGGTACCATGGGCAGAGATGCGTATGCCTTTGTTGACTTTTTGGCAAAGGCGGGTCAGACCTGGTGGCAGATCCTGCCGGTTGGCCCTACCAGTTATGGCGACTCCCCTTATCAGAGTCCCAGTGCATACGCAGGCAACCCGTATTTTGTAGATCTGGACATGCTCTGCGAGGACGGTTTGCTGGACGCAAAGGATCTGGAAGGCGTGGATTGGGGAAGTGACCCCACCCATGTTGACTTTGGCAAAATTTATGAAAACCGCTTCCAATTCCTGCAAAAGGCTACCGACAACGGTTGGGAAAGAGATTCCACGGAAGTGGAAGCCTTTGTGGAGGAGAATCAGAACTGGCTGCCGGACTATGCGCTGTTCATGGCACTGAAGCGCCACTTCAATATGAAGGGCTGGGCAGAATGGGAGGACGAGGAGATTCGTCTGCACCATCCGGAGGCTGTGGAGAAGTATCGTAAGGAACTGGCGGAGGATGTGAAGCTGTTTACCTATATTCAGTTCCTGTTCTTTAAGCAGTGGAATGCCCTGCGGGATTATGCTCACCAAAAGGGCATCGGTATTATCGGCGATATGCCCATTTATGTGGCAATGGACTCCGCTGATGTTTGGTCTGACCCCAAGAGCTTCCAACTGGACGAGAAAAACGTTCCTGTGGAGGTGGCAGGTGTTCCACCTGATTATTTCACTGCTGACGGTCAGCTTTGGGGCAACCCGCTGTATAACTGGGATGCCATGAAGGCTGACGGCTATGGTTGGTGGATCCGCCGCATTGAGGGTGCATCTCACCTGTACGATGTGCTGCGTATCGACCATTTCCGTGGTTTGGAAAGCTATTGGGCTGTGCCTTACGGCGAAAAGACTGCTAAGATCGGCCGTTGGGTCAAAGGCCCCGGCATGGATTTAATGGGAGTTTTGCTGAACTGGTTCCCCAACATCCAGTTTATTGCCGAGGATCTGGGCTACCTGACACCCGAAGTGCATGAACTGCTGCGAGATTCCGGACTGCCGGGAATGAAAGTTTTGCAGTTTGCGTTTGACTCTCGCGAACCCAGTGATTATCTGCCTCACACCTATCCCCGCAACTGTGTCTGCTATGCGGGTACTCACGACAACACCACCATAATGGCTTGGCGTGATGAGGCAAAGCCGGAAGACTATGATATGGCTGTTAAGTATCTGGGTCTGAACGAGGAAGAGGGCCTCAACTGGGGCATGATCCGCGGCGGCATGACCTCTGTGGCAGATTTGTTTGTGGCACAGATGCAGGATTATCTGGGCCTGGGCGTGGAGTCCCGTATGAATACGCCGGGCATTGCCGACGGCAACTGGCAGTGGCGCATGGAGCCTGATGCCATTGATGAGAATCTTGCAGAGCGTATCGCTGAAATGACTCGCTTTGCGGGCCGTATGTGCGAGAGTTATCAAGCCTGATCAACGAATAGAAAGATGCGCTGAGGATTATCCACAGCGCATCTTTTTCCGCAATATATGAAATATGTCGGAGCAAAGTGAACTTTGCTCCGACAAATGGTGCGGGCAGTGGGACTTGAACCCACACACCAAAGGTACAGGAACCTAAATCCTGCGCGTCTGCCAATTCCACCATGCCCGCATGGAACTGCCAAACAGTATAGCATAATTTTTCTGCTTGAACAATAGGAAATTGTAAGCTACAATGAAAAAAATGCCAGAGGAAAGAGGAAGCTCGATATGACGCCATGCGTTGCCACAATTCATGATTTATCCTGCTTTGGCCGCTGTTCTTTAACAGTGGCGATGCCGGTGCTTTCGGCGATGGGGATACAGTGCTGTCCGATTCCTACGGCGTTACTGTCTACGCATACCGGCGGCTTTGAGGGGTATTCTTTCTTAGATACCACTGTGGAAATGGAGAAAATTGCTGCCCACTGGCAGACGTGAAATCTTCATGTTCAGGGAGATTATAGCGGGGTCTTGGGCAGCGAAGCTCAGATGAGTGTGGTGGCGGACTTTATTCGGGATTTTCGGAAAGACGATACCATTGTGGTGGTAGACCCGGTGATGGGGGATAACGGGCAGGCTTATAAGACCTATACTCCGGCCATGTGCACAGGGATGTGGCGCTTGGCAGCTGTGGCTGATGTGATTACGCCGAACCTGACAGAAGCTGCGATTTTGTTAGGAGAACCGTATGAAAGATTGAAGACAGATGAGGCCGGAAGCCGAGAAATCGTGGAACGTCTGAGTTTAAACGGGCAGCGCTCGGTAGTGCTGACTGGCTATTCCGAGACACCGGAAACGGTGGGCGCTATGTGCTTTGACTGTAAAAGCGGAAAAAGCAAGGCAGTACAGGTTGAGCGTGTGCCACAGAACTTCCACGGAACGGGAGACTTATTTGCCAGTGTCCTGACCGGAGCGTTGATGCAGGGGAAGGACTTGGTCCCATCGGCGAAGCAGGCTGCGGAATTTGTGCGTGTCTGCGTAGAACGGACGGCGGCAGAAGAAATTCCAAAACGCAATGGCGTGGACTTCGAACCGCTATTGAAATTACTGATGAAATGAGAAAGTCGCTGCAGATTTGCAGCGACTTTCTTGTTAAGAAACACTCAGATTTGCTACCAAAGTTTGCATTTCCCGCTTAGATTGAACACTGTGAGCTTGCTGGAGAATGGCCTGCTGCTCCGTTTCACTCATAGCTGTGAAGCGTGCCATAGCATCCGGGTGCTGAGCCAGTGCCATGCCGAAGCCCATGGGTAATTCACTGATTTCCATTGCATATCACCTCAAAGGTAGTATGCCGCCGGAGCGGGAAATGATACCAATGAAAAAATACTGCGGAGCATATTGCTCCGCAGTACCGGTTCATTCAATTACTTCTTGCCCTTCAAAGCTTTCATACGCATTTCGTGGTTCAAAATGCTCTTACGCATACGCAAACTCTTGGGAGTGACCTCCAGAAGTTCGTCATCTGCCAGGAACTCCAGGCACTGCTCCAGGCTCATCTGACGGGGAGGTACCAGACGCAGAGCCTCATCGGAACCGGAAGCGCGGGTGTTGGTCAACTGCTTTTTCTTGCAGGCATTGACGGTGATATCCTCACCACGGCTTGCTACACCAATAATCATGCCCTCATAGACGGGAACACCGGCACCGATGAACAGCACGCCGCGCTCCTGAGCGTTGAACAGACCATAAGTGATGGACTCA
>JAKSQE010000033.1 GCA_024404295.1 Oscillibacter sp. | reverse complement strand
AGCCCTCAAGCAGATGGCAAAAGCGCTCTGCCGCTTCCTTGTCGGAAATTCCCTCGTGCAAAAGATCCTCGTCTGTAATGCCGGTCAATTCCGTAATAAAAGGGGGTAAAGTCTTTCCCTCCGGCAGCCGAATGAAACAATTCAAGCTGTCCGCCTCTCCGGTTTCCTCCACAGCTACTGCACCAATCTCAATGATTCGGTCTTTCTCGAACGCAATGCCGGTGGTCTCTGTATCAAAAATGATCAGCCGGTCAAACTGTTCCCAGATTTCAGACATCATATCGGCATTTCCTCCACAGTTTGCTTCATTTCGGCATCATCATACCATTTTCTGTTGCGCTCTGCAACCAGGCATAAATCCGAAGTTTTAGAGGCAGACTATGGGAACCGAAACTATGAGGAGGCTTTTTTATGCGGTACCGCATTCGTATCTTTTCTATATTACTGCTGCCTTGCCTATTCTTGGCAGCAATGCTCTATTTGGAGGGCCGACGAGCCACGCCTACCACTGCGGAAGTTGCTTTGCCTGCTTCCGCGGACAACTGGGGCCTTTCCTTTCAGGTGGAGGGACAGCCGCCTGTTGGGAACGCCGGAGTAGATTTTTTATCCCAATATGATGCCTGGTATGTGGGTGACACGTCAGAGAAAGTGATTTATCTGACATTTGACTGCGGCTACGAAAACGGCTGCACAGAGGCAATTCTTGATGCCCTGAAAAAGCACCATGCGCCTGCCGCATTCTTTGTTGTGGGGCATATGATCGAGTCTGCCCCAGACATCGTAAAACGAATGGCTGCCGAAGGTCATATTGTAGGCAATCACACGTTCCATCACCCGGATATGTCCGCTATTGCGGATCAGGCGGCATTTAAAAAGGAATTGGATGATTTAGCTGCGCTCTATCAGGAAACCGTGGGCAGCGAACTGCCCATGTTTTACCGACCTCCTCAGGGAAAATACAGCGAGGAAAACCTGAAAATGGCCCACGAACTTGGTTATCACACCGTTTTTTGGAGTCTCGCTTATGTGGATTGGTATACCGATAAGCAGCCTACAGCTGAGCAGGCTTACGAAAAACTACTGCCCCGTATCCATGACGGCGCCATTGTCCTGCTGCATTCCACCTCCACCACCAATGCCGCTATTCTGGATGATCTGCTGACAAAATGGGAAGACATGGGATATCATTTTGCATCCTTGACAGAACTGCCCGGCTTAAGCACCTGACGGAAGGAACATGCAGTAATTCTTGAAGCAAAAAAGGGACGGGTATTCCCGTCCCTTTCTGTGATAATAGAATCTATCAGCCGCGCATCTCCACACCGCCGTGGATCTGTGCGCCGCAGGCCACGCTCATGGTAGCGGTGGAGATCTGGCCGTTGATCTTTGCCTTCTCGTCCAATGTCACATTGCCGGTCACATTCATATCACCGTTGATTGCGCCGGAACAGACAACCTCTCCCGCTTTGATATTACCGGTGATGGAAGAAGTCTCATCAACCTTTACCTTGCCGGTAACCACAACATCACCGGTCAGCGCACAGTCGATCAGCTTCAGATCGCCTGCGGTCACATTGCCGCCCATGTCGCAGTGAATGGTAACATTGCCTTCTGCCACAATATCGCCCTTAAATTCACCGGCAATTTCCACATCACCCTTGGATGTCAGCTTGCCTTCCAGGCAGGTTCCGGGAGCCAGATAGGTGGTAGCCGTGGGAGCAGATACAATATTCTTCTCTGCTTTCAGATTCTTTTCCACTTTCTCCACAACTTTGGGGTTTGTAGCAGGCTCTTTGGTTGCAGCCGCCGCATTCTTCTCCGTGTCCTTGCCCACGCCGAACATCTCAAACATTGCCTGATTAAAATTGTCCTTCTTATTCTTAGCCATCTTTCTATTTCCTCACTTTCTTCTGTGTTTTAACCATTATTGCTCTCATAGGTATACAGCACCGGTGAGGTGGAAACCGTTAACGGTGCAAAATCGAACCCAAGGGCCTTCAGTTGGTCAATCATGCTGCCCAACGCATTGGCCGTGGTCTGTTTGGTGTCGTGCATCAGTACCACGCCACGTTTCTTGCCACCAGCCGAACCAACTACATTTTGAACCAGTTGTGCTTCTGTGAAGTGTCCACCAGCTGCATCACCGCTGGAAAGATTCCAATCGCAGGGGATAAATCCACGCCGCAGCATCTCCGACGTTAATTCCTGATAGATCCCGCGATTGTGCGAGTTAATGCTGCCGCCCGGGAAACGGAACAGCGTCGGGGTTACACCGGTGGTTTCCTTTATCAAGGTGAAGATCTGATACATATCGTCCAGATAGGCTTCTACCGAAGAATAAATCTTGTTGTAATTATGTGTGTAAGAGTGCATTCCTATGCTATGTCCCTCTGCCACAATGCGGCGCATCCTCTCAAGGCTCTTTGCGTCCGTATGGCCGGTGCCTACCAGATAGAATGTTCCTTTCACGCCCTTTGCGGCCAGAGTGTCCAGCACCTTATCCGTATACTCGGAAGGGCCGTCATCAAAAGTCAGGTAAATGGTGTTTTCCACACGTTCATTGGCTTCCAATGGCTGCGGTGCGTAAAAATCGGGATACAAATTTTGGTATTCCGGTACATCCACGCTAAGCGCTTCGGGCTGCGGTTCATCGCTTTCCTGTGGTTCGTCCTCTTTCTGCATCAGCACTTCCACATCCTGATGCAATTCTTCCGTCTCAGTCTGCTCGGCTTTTAAGCGGGTATATGCATGGCGGTAATATCCTGCGAAAGCAGAAGGAACCGCGATCATCACGATTACTGCAAGCAGTATTAAATTTTTAAAGAAGCGCACGCTTCCGATATATCCGTGCATAACTGCTCTCCGGCTTTCTGTTTTATACGACTTTTTATTGTAGCACTAGGTTTGAGCAAAAACAAGGCTTCATTCGACAAAATCCAACCCTTTTTTTGGAAAAAATCTTTCTAAAAGCCTTGTGGAAATTTGTATGGCTGTGCTGTTTCTCAATCTTGCTGTGCTTTTTCCAAAGCTGCTTTTACAACTCCCGTGTGGGGTCGACGATTATTTTCCTGCAGCGTCCGATCAATTTGCTGGAGTACTTGGGTCATCTCCTCGTAAAAATGGGACGCAGACAGGCGTAAAGCGCCATGTCCTAAAATAATCAGCTGCTCAGGGCCGTCAGATGTTGCCACACGCACTCGATGGCGGCGGTCGATCTCATAGGTTGCCCGCTCAATATAAGCGTCTGCCGTTTCTGCCTCTTTTGTATAAACAAGGGTGATATTGTGATATGGCTCCACACTGCCCAATCCGCCCTTCACTTTATAGGCGTCAAAAACTACGATTACATGGCACTTTTTGTAGCCCTGATAGTTGCAAAGCAGATCGCAAAGCTGCTTTCTGGCTGCGTCCAGGTTTTCTCTGGCAACTGATTTTAATTCTTCCCATGCAAAGATAATATTATAGCCATCCACCAACAAATATTCCTCGCCGATCTCCACCGGCGTCGGCACACGGGGTTTCGATGGTGCGGAGGTCGATTCCTTCGGTGGAATAAATTCTCTCCGCTTCACAGCGCCATAAGTCCTCTCAAAAATTGCTTGCAGTTCCTTGTCTTGTTCCCTGGTTCCGGCATAGGAACTCACCTGACGAGGCCGCGGAACTTCCGCAGTTTTTTCTATACGCGTTCCGTCGGAACGCCAGCCGCTGTCCACATGAGCATGTTGCGGAACTTCGTCCCATGGCACAATGTCTCCCGCACCGTGGGAACAAAAAACAGAGTCCGGACTGTTCTCCACGTCCCGCTGCGGATCATATGCCATGGTTTCTATCACCTGCTCTGCGTCGGCGCAAGGGCGATATCCCCCGGGCGTGCAGGCCAACTTGCCCCGGCCACGGGTGTAAATGCTGACTTCAGCGCCGTAATCTCGCAGTGCAGATACCGGAGCTGCGCCGGTCAATACCGCTTCTTCTCCGAACGTTTCCGGTGGGGTAATTTCACCGCCCATGCACTGCAAGTCGGTCATTGCCCGCCCCACCTGATCGGCAGGCACTTCCAAGCGGAAATCATACCAGGGTTCCAGCAAAACACTTTCTGCCTGCATCAAGCCCTGCCGCACCGCGCGATAAGTTGCCTGGCGAAAATCGCCGCCTTCGGTGTGCTTTACATGGGCTCGTCCCGCCAGAAGCGTAATTTTGATATCCGTAATCGGAGAGCCGGTCAGCACTCCCAAATGTTCTTTCTCCATCAGATGCGTCAAAATCAAACGCTGCCAGTTGCGGTCTAACTGGTCTTCCGGGCAAGCGCTGTGTAGTACCAATCCGCTCCCTACCGTGCCGGGTTCCAACAATAAATGCACCTCAGCATAGTGGCGCAATGGCTCAAAGTGTCCAATTCCCACCACAGGCGCTGCAATGGTTTCCCGATAGCACACAGCTCCCGTACCAAAACCCACTTCCATATGCAGTCGCTCTCGAATCAACCGTTGCAAAATCTCCATCTGCACCGCTCCCATAAGCTGCATATGGATCTCTCTGGTCTGCTCATTCCATACAACATGGAGCTGCGGGTCTTCCTCTTCCAGCATTCGTAAACGTTCTAAAGCGGTATGTGGATCAGTTCCATCTCTTAATTCCACTTGATAGGTCAAAACCGGTTCCAAAACATGTTCTGTCCAGTCTTCTTCAAAGCCAAGACCCTGTCCGGGAGCTGTCCGGCTCAGGCCGGTCACCGCACACACCGTCCCGGCAGAAGCCTCTTCGATGGGGCGAAATTTTGCACCGGAATATAGGCGAAGCTGGTCGGCTTTTTCCTCCCATTGCTCGCCTTTCTGAATCGTATCTTTTACACGCAGCGTACCGCCGGTCACCTTTAAGTATGTCAGTCTGGCTCCCTGCGGATCTCTTGCAATTTTGAAGACCCTCGCGCCAAACTCTGTTGGGTACTTCGGAATCGGTGCATAGCGCCGCAAACCATCCAACAGTGCGTCAATGCCGTCCAGTTTCAGCGCCGCGCCAAAGAAACACGGAAACAGTTCCCGCCTGCTTACCATGTCCGAAATGTCCGCATCGGTGACCGCGCCTGTTTCCAGATACCGCTCCAGCACTGTCTCGCTGCACACGGCGGCCTCTTCCGCCGCAGTCTCTGCCGCCATATCCACACAGGCACTATCCAGCTTTTGCTTGAGATGGGCCATCAGTTGGTCCCGATCGGTGCCTGCCAGATCCATTTTGTTGATAAAAAGAATCGTTGGCACCTGATACCGCTTCAGCAGATCCCACAAGGTCCGCGTATGTCCCTGTACACCATCTGTGCCGGAGATCACCAGTACGGCACAATCCAACACCCGCAGAACACGTTCCGCCTCTGCGGAAAAGTCCACGTGTCCCGGAGTATCCAGCAGGGTCACTTGTAAATCTTCTATTTGCAGAACAGCCTGTTTGGAAAAAATCGTAATTCCCCGGTCACGTTCCATACGATCCGTATCCAAAAAGGCATTTCGATGATCGACACGTCCCAGCGTACGAATGGCTCCGGAACGGTAAAGCAACGCTTCAGACAACGTGGTCTTACCGGCGTCCACATGGGCTAAAATACCCATGCACACATTGCGGCTTGTTATTTCTGCAGACGGATTGCCCATGTGAACCCCTCCCAACTTGCTGCATTTCTCATGTTTTTATTATATCATACCCGTCAATGGGAATTTCCTGCCTGTCACAGGAACACCCTCGGCCTTCAGCCGAGGGTGTTGTGAAATTTATTGAAAAACTTGGTTCCTCGCTGGTCTCAAACGTTGTTTTTCCACTCGATGTGCGGCTTGCTCCAAATAGAGGGAGCAAACAAAAGCAGCATGGGGAAAATCTCCAGACGGCCCACCAGCATGTCAAAGGAAAGTAACAGCTTTCCCCAGACTGAAAAGTCCGCAAAGTTTCCGGTGGGTCCAACCACTGCAAGGCCGGGTCCGATATTATTGATGCAGGCAGCAACGCTTGTAAATGTTGTCACAAGATCGAATCCTTCCAAACTGATCAGCAGCAAGGAAGCCGTAAAGACCATCACATAGACAGAGAGATAGACCTGCACGCTTCGCACCGCCCGATCGGAAAGAGGTTTTCCTTCCACCCGAACAGAGATTACCGCGTTCGGGTGCACCATACGGCGCATATCGCAAAGCGACGCCTTGAACAATGTCACAATGCGCACCACTTTGATACCACCGCCGGTAGATCCCGCACAAGCACCCACAAACATCAGGGTAACCAGAATTGCTTTGGAAAGCGTAGGCCACTGGTCAAAGTCCGCCGTTGCATAACCGGTAGTCGTGATGATCGTGGAGACCTGGAACAGCGCATGCCGAACAGATGTGGCGACGCTGCCGTAGAGATGAACAATGTCCGCCGCAATGATGCACACCGCTGCCGCAACAATTCCAAAGTATACCCGCAGTTCTTCCGAGCCAAACGTTTCCCGAATGCGACCAATCAGCAGGAAATAATACAGGTTGAAATTCACGCCAAACAGCAGCATGAAAATACTGATCACCACATCGAAATAAGCACTGTTGTAAGCGCCGATACTGGCATTCCGGCTGGAAAAACCGCCGGTACCCGCCGTTCCGAATGCGTGGACACAAGCATCAAACCAATCCATTCCGCCCACCATCAGCAGGGCGATCAGGATAATGGTCATGACGAAGTAAATGCCATACAGGATCTTTGCGGTATCGCTCATACGGCTGACTAACTTTCCCGCTGTGGGGCCCGGCATCTCCGCACGGAGAGCGTGCATGCCGCGGGCGTCCGTCAAAGGCAGGATCGCCATCACAAACACCAGCACACCCATACCGCCAACCCAGTGCGTAAAACTGCGCCAGAACAGTCCGCTGCGGCTCAATGGCTCCACCGCTCGCAAAATCGAAGATCCGGTCGTCGTAAAGCCGGAAACCGTTTCAAAATAAGCGTCAATAAAGTTGGGAATATCCCCGGACATCACAAAAGGTAATGCGCCAAACGCAGACATCAGCAACCATGTCAACGCAACCACGGCATACCCGTCACGGGCATACAGCGTCGTGTTTTTCGGCTTGATGGGACTCATACAAAATCCCACTACCACCAGCATCAACATCGTAGACAGATAGGGGTCCACAACTTCCCCATAAATGACTGCCACCAGCAGCGGAAGCGCCAACAGCGCCGCCTCGATCATCAAAATCCGGCCTACGGTGTAGGAGATCATCCGACCATTCATGAATCACCGTCTCCTTTACTCCCGCATAATATCTCGCACATCCTGCAGATGCTCGCCTCTGGTCACCACAATCACATCATCACCGGCATGAAACATATCATTGCCGCCGGGGATCACAATCTCGCCGTTGCGGCGCACAATGCCGGCAATCAGAATACCGCTCTTAACCTGCAAATCCTTCAGCGGAATGCCAATAAAGGGCATGTCCTTATCCACGCGGAATTCCAATGCCTCCACTTCACCGTCCAGCAGACGGTAAAGCGTCCGGATCATACCACTGGACGCATTCTCCATTGCACGGATGTAGCGCAGGATCAGCGCAGTGGTAACACTTTGTGCGGAAACCACGCTGTCGATCATATTTTCGTTGCTGACCAATTCCACCAATGCGTGGCGGTTGATCTTTGCCACAACTTTGCAATCCTCAGCCTGTTTTGCCGCCGCCATGGACATCAGAATATTCGCCTCATCCAACCCGGTAATGGCGACAAAAGCATCCGTCTGTTCAACGCCTTCCTCTTTCAGCAATTCGCTGTCGGTGCCATCTCCCACAATGACCAGTGCCTTAGGGAGTTGCTCACTCATCTGGATGCAGCGTTTCTCATCCCGATCAATGATCTTCACATTCATGCCCATGTCCAACAGTTCTTGTGCCAGATAGTAGCACATTTTACTGGCACCGATAATCATAACGCGGGACGCTTTTTTGCGCAAAACGCCCAAATGTTGAAAGAAAAGCGCAAGATGGTCCGGAGATGCTGTCAGATAGAGCTTATCGCCTGCCTGCAACCGAAAATCGCCGGAGGGAATGATGGTCTCATCCTTACGGGAAACAGCGCAGACCAGAACCTTGACGCGAATGTTCTTATACAGATCCAGCAGCCGCATTCCGTCCAGGGCTGAGTCCTCCGGCATACGATACTCCACCAGTTCCAAGCGTCCCTTGGAGAAGGGCTCCACCTTCATAGCTGTAGGGAATCGCAGCACACGCGCAATCTCGCGGGCAGTTGCTTTCTCCGGGTTAATGGCCATGGACAGACCCAGTTCGCCACGCATGAAGCGCAGCTGCGTTTCATATTCCGGATTGCGGATACGTGCAATGGTGTGTGCCACGCCCAATTTCTTCGCCACCAGGCAGACCAGAATGTTCAACTCATCACTGGAAGTCGTGGCGATCAGCAAATCAGCTTTATCGGTGCCGGCTTCTTTCTGCACCGCATAACTGGCACCGTTTCCACAGATGCCGATCACATCGTAAAAATTGATAATATTCTCGATGAGATGTGCCTCCTGATCAATTACTGTGACATGATGCTCTTTGGCAAGCTGTGCTGCCAATGCACCTCCCACCTTGCCGACACCCACGATAACAATTTTCATAAGCGCTCCTTTCCTGTCTTCCGGCAGCCTTTGCCGCAGAGACCGGATCATTTTACCAAAACCTTCAAGGCATTGCCGCCCTGCTTAAATCATATTTCTAATTGCGTTTTAAAAACAGGCCGGCTGGTATGCAGATGTCCTGCATAGGCACTTTCGCCCAATCAAAGTCCGCCAACCATTCCCGTACCCCTTTGGGCTCAGCGGACGGATTAAATCCCGCAAGATAGGCCAGTTTTCCCAGTATCTCCTCAGGGGTCATACGTTCCGCCAACAGGTCTAATCCGGCATCGGCATTCCGTTTGGAAAGTCGGCGGCCGTCCGATGTCAACAGCAGCGGAAAGTGATAAAACTTCGGTGGAGTTCGTCCCAACAGGTGGTATAAATAGAGCTGTCTTGGGGTCGAGGGCAACAAATCGGCACCCCGCACCACCTCTGTCACGCCCATAGCAGCATCGTCCACCACTACCGCCAGTTGATAGGCAAACATCCCGTCAGACCGGCGCAGCAAAAAATCTCCACAATCTTTTGCCAGATTCTCCTCATACGTTCCCATATGTCCGTCGGTGAAAGCCCATGTTTCCTCCGGTACCTTCAACCGCAAAGCCGGAGTGCGCAGCTTTGTCCGCTCCTGCACTTCCGATGTACTTAGCGTTCGGCAGGTGCCTGCATAAACCACCTGACCATCCTCCCGATGCGGTGCAGAAGCGGCATGGAGCTCCGCCCGGGTGCAAAAGCAGGGATACACCAAATCCCGCCGCTTTAATTCTTCCAACACAGCCTGATAGATGGCCGAACGCTCGCTCTGGTAATAAGACCGTTCTGAGCCGCCCACCCCTGGTCCAATGTCCCAATCGAGGCCGAGCCAATGTAGGTCTGCACACATCTGATCTGCATATTTCTTCGGACAGCGGGCCGTATCCAGATCCTCAATGCGAAGAAGCACCTCGCCATCTTTTTGCTTGGCGGAAAGCCAAACCAACAACGCGCAAAGGATATTGCCCAAGTGGATCCGTCCACTGGGAGAGGGAGCAAAACGGCCCAGCGCACTCATGGTACCGCCCCCTCTCTACGAATCAAATAAAATTATTAATATTATAGCTCTTTTTACCTCTTTAGGCAAGCAGTGACCTGTACTTTTTCAACCCCCACTGCCCATGCTCCGTCATTTCGGTCTTTCCGGATATTGAACTGTACAAATTTCCTATTTTATGCTATGCTTTAAGATAAAAGAGTTCACAACTATACGAGGTGCGATCTATGACTGAAGAATTGAGAACCATCGGATATATTTGTCCCAAATGCGGCAAAAGCGTCATGCAGACTCGCTCCGCTTTCAATCTGGCTGCCGGCAGCGCTGAAATTGCCTGCGAGTGCGGCGAAAGTATTCTCCACACGGAATATGATGGCGAGGTTTACCGCTTATATGTTCCCTGTGCACTCTGCGGGGAGACTCATGTGGCACAATGTCCTCCGGAGCGGATGCTCCACGGAGCCACCGCACTGGCCTGTGCCGAAACCAAACAGTTCTGCTGCTTCATCGGTGACGAGGGCACGGTGGAAAAGAATCTGAGGGAGTTAGCCATCTTGGTGTCTAAAGAAAAGGCGCAGGAGGGCAGCGAAACCGAGGAAGTGTTTGTGGACAACGTAATTATGTATGAGGTCCTTTCCGAGTTGAAGGACATCGCCGCCCGTCCCCACGGTATTACCTGTGCCTGCGGCAGCGAGGGGTACGGCATGGAAGTCCGCCGCAGTGCGGTGGATCTGGTCTGCCGGGAATGTGGTGCCAAGCTGCGTATCAACGCCGCCACCGACCGGGATCTGGACGACCTCTGCTGCCACATGAAGCTGGTAATTCCCGGTAAAGCGTAAGCGTTTCCCCTAAACACATAAAGTGCAATAAGCGGTGCAAATTTGCACCGCTTATATTTTTTTGCAAATAGGGCAACCTATGGAAAACCTTTGAAATGGGGTGTTTCCATGAACGAAAAGCGTCTGGGACAGCGGACCATCGCATTGAAGTCACCGCCGGTGGTGCTATCCTATGCCAACATTGGCGGTCGGCAGGAGAAAGCAGGGCCTTTGGCAGACTATTTCGATGAGCTATGCGATGATTCCTTCTTTGGAGAAAAAACCTGGGAGAAAGCCGAATCCGCTATGCAAAAACGCGTGCTTCAGCATGCGCTGGATCAAGCAAAACTGAAAGCCTCGGATCTGGATTATGTCTTGGCCGGTGACCTGCTGAATCAGTGCATCGGTTCTTCTTTTGGTCTGCGGGAGTTTGGAATTCCTTTCTGGGGGCTGTACGGTGCCTGCTCCACTATGGGAGAAAGTCTGGCGTTAGGCTCCCTGCTGATTGACGGCGGTTTTGCCGATCGGGTAGCGGTGCAGGCTTCTTCCCATTTCTGCACCGCAGAGCGGCAATACCGCATGCCGGTCCCCTACGGCAATCAGCG